>CAZIXL010000042.1:0-11062 GCA_964542885.1 uncultured bacterium | reverse complement strand
CCTCGCGCTTCGCCCTGTGGCGCGAAGCGGCGCGCGGCGGCGCGGTCCCGTCCTCCGGGGCGGCCGCAGGCCGGCCCGCGCGGCGGCTCCGCACCAGCTCGCCCAGGCGCGAGCGCAGCGCATCGCCCGCCGCCACGCTCAGGCGCTCCGCTCCGAGACCAGCACGAGCCGGTGCGCCTCGGTGTCGTAGGGGCGCCGGTCCGTGCCGCCGTGGACCTGCTTCACCTCGAGCCCGTGCCGGCGCAGCAGCGCCGTCAGCTCGGCGCACGTGTACGCGCGCAGGAAGTACTCCTTCGTGACCTGCGGCCCGCCGGTCGGGTCGATCAGCATCTGCCGGGCGACGACGCGCGAGGGCACCAGGTCGAGCGAGGTCTCCTCCATGAACAGCGCGCCGTCCTCGCGCTGCGTCCACGTGCGCTGCTGGGGATGGGTCAGCAGCCAGTCGCGGTTCATCATGTCGAGCAGGAAGCGCCCGCCGGGCTTCAGCGCCCGCGCGATGCCGGCCAGCACCTGCTCGTTCTCGTCGTCGCCGAAGTAGCCGAACGAGGTGAAGAACGAGTACACGGCCCCGAACTCGCGCTCGAACGGCAGCGCCCGCATGTCGCCGGGCCGCCAGCGCACGTCCACGCCCGCGGTGGCGGACTCGGTCGCGGCGATCGCCAGGTACTGCGGGTTGAAGTCCACGCCGGTCATCACGTAGCCGCGCGCCGCCATGCCGATCGCGTGCCGGCCGTAGCCGCACGCCAGGTCCAGAACCGCCGTGCCCTTCGGGACGGACAGCAGCGCCTCGATGAACTCCACTTCGCTCGCCGTGCGTTCCGGGGTGAACGTCGGCTGGTAGATGCGCAGGTAGTCGTCGTCGAAGAACGCGACCGGCCAGTCGGGATGCTGCGTCGTCATGGGGTTCCTCTGGGCGTTCTCGGGAGTCGGGCCCGGGCCGCGCGGGAGTGGAAGGTTCGGCGCCTCGGGACCCGGCATGATAGCGGCGGGAGCGGCGGGACGCATGCCCGGCGCGCCCGCGTCGTCGGCGCGGACACGCCGGTTCACCTCCGCGGCGCCGCGCCTCGTGCTCGTCCCCACGCGGCGCCCGGGTCAGGCCCGGGTCGCGCGGACCACGTGCGCGGGGGACTCGAACACGAACTCGCCCGAGGGCGCCACCCAGCGCGCGAGCGCGCGGGGGCATTCCTCGAGAATCGCCTCGACCACCGATTCCTCGAGCGGAACGCCCATGAGCGGCAGCCAGCCACGGAGGTCGGCCTCGACCACCGTGCGTGCCGACGGGAAGCGGCCCGTGCCCGCGTGCGTGTCGATCTCGACGCCGTGCAGGCCCGCTTCCTCGAACAGGGCGCGCAGCGCGGCCGGCTCACCGAGCGAAAACGGCGCGCGAAGCGCGTCGGCCGCACGCGGCCCCGCCATGCGTTCGATCAGGGCGACCTCGGCCGCGTATGCCGGCGTGCGCTCGAGCGAGTCCCACACGGCCACGGCCATGCGCCCGCCCGGCACGAGCACGCGCGCCATCTCGCGCAGCGCGGCCGCGCGATCCGGGAAGAACATGAGCCCGAACTGGCTCACGACCGCGTCGAAGGTCCCGTCGGCGAACGGCAGCTCGCCGGCGACGCCGGAGTGCCACGTGATCCCGGGCGCGCGCCGCGCGGCCACCTCGAGCATGCCGGTGGCCGGATCGAGCCCGACCACGCGCTCCATGCCGCCCGCGGCCTTCGCGACCTCGCGCGCGAGCACGCCGGTCCCGCACGCCACGTCCAGCACGCGCATGCCGGGACGGATCGACGCCGCCGCGACGACGCGCGGCGCCCACCCCTCGAAGATGGCCGGGACGAACACCCCCTCGTAGGCGGTCGCGGCCGCGACCTGCTCGGGGGTGGCGGTCTCTTTCATCGTTCGCTCCTCTCACAGGGGCCGATCGGGACGGGCGATGCCCGCGGACGGACCCGCCGGACCCGGGACGGGCGGTGGCGGGCCTCCTTGGGACGCACGGACGCGCGAATCGTCACAGGGTTCGTCGGGTCGCGAACGCGCGATCACCCCGGGAGCGTCGCGGTCAGCGCTCCTCGCGCGGATCGGCCACCCGGCCGATGAACCACACCTCCCCGCCGTGTCGCTCCTGGAGCAGGAAGAGGAACGGGTGATCCGCGACGAAGCGCTCGGGGCGCGGCTCGCGACCGTCGAACGCCATCCCCACGACCGGGTACCAGGTGGCGGCTGCCGCCCGCGTGCCCTCCTCGTCCACGTCGATCCGCGCCTCGTGCCTGGCGGCCCCGAGCCAGAGGGCGGCCGGATCGCCGGGCGCGGCGCCGTTGATGCCGGAGAAGTCGGCGCGCCCGCGCACGAACGCGTCCCCGAGTCCCAGCGAGCCCAGCGCCGCGGACAGGTCGCCTCCCCACGCGACCCGGAAGCGCGGGATCGCGAGCTCGACGTCGCACGGCACGAACGCCGCCTCGAGCGCGTCGAGCCATTCGGCGGACAGCCCGGCTTCGAGCGCGGGCAGTCCGTCCGCCTCGTCGGGCAGCACGGCGACGAATCGGAGGTCCGTGTTGTGGTAGTCGAGCCGGATCGCCGTGCACCCCGGCAGTCTCGCGAACGGCAGCTTCTCGATCCGCTGCCGCATGGCGGAGACGGACACACGCTCGCCGTGCTCGAGGCGGAAGTCGAGCGGCCGCGTGTCGGCCGGATCGAACGGCTGCCGCCAGAGCGCCTGAAACTGGCAGGCGCTCGCCAGCACGAGGCGCGTCTCGGGGCCGAGCACGCCCGGCATCACCAGTTCCGGGATCTGCTCGCGCGTGCGTTCGGACACCCAGGCGTTGATCCGCCGGCGCGCGGCTTCGGCCTCGCCCGCGAAATGGGCCTCCTGGAGCGCGCCGGGTTCGTAGCGCTCGAGCAGCTCGCGGAAGGCGGCCGTCACCGGGGCACCCTGCTGCACCCACACGCCACTCGCGAGGAGCGCGCCCATCCCGTGGGCGAGGATGCGCTCGTTCTCGAACGCGTGGCGCCCGTAGCCCGCGACCACGAGCTCCGGCTCGATCCCGAACCCGAGCGTTTCGGCGAGCAGCGAGCGGGTCTCCCCACGGGCACCGGCGGCGGCGAGCGCGAGCGCGGCGCGCACCGAGATCGGCGCGCACACGCGGTTGCCGTCGCCCTCGGCGAGTTGCCGGTGCAGCGCGGTCGCGAAGGCGTTGTGCCCCGAGACGAACGTCCGACGGTCCTGCTTCTCCAGCCATGGGAACTTCGCCCGCGTGCGCTTCGAGCGCGCTTCGGGCAGCCGTTCGAGTTTGGACGAAGCGACGGAACGCGATTTCATGCGGTGCTCCCTTTCCCGGTCCCCACAGGGACCGGAGCGGCGGGCGCGGCGGGTCTCGTTTCCGGCCGACGTCAGCGCGCGAGGACGAGCCTCGAGGTTTCGCTGCGGCCGAAGCCGGTGAGCCTCACGAGGTAGGCCCCGCTCGGCAGCGCCACGCCGTCGTCGTCGTGGCCGGACCAGCGCACGTCCTTCCAGCCGCGCTCGACTTCGCGGTCGAGCAGCAGTCGCACGCGCCGCCCGGCGAGGTCGAACACCTCGAGCCGCACCGAGCCGGTGGCCGGCGCGTGGAAGCGGATCGACGTGCGGCCGTTCGAGGGATTCGGCACGGGGCTCTGCAGCACGTGCACGACCGGCACGAACGGGTCGCCGACCCCCGTCGTGGGCGGCAGCGGCCAGCCGTTCGCGTCGAACTGCGCAATCGGGAACGTCTGCGACGAGTCGGGATCCGAGGATGCCCACAGGCTGTCGATGCGGTTCGCGATCGCGGCCATCTCCGGGTCGCTCTCGAGCCAGGTGAGCATCGGGTTCAGGTCGAGCGCGGCGCGCACGTCGAGCGTGTTCGGCTCGCCGGGCGCGTACGGGCGCGCCGCGAAGTCCGGGGACGCGGGCAGGTTGAAAATCGCGCAGCCGGCGAACAGGCACTGCAGCGCCTTGATCGTGTGGCGCGGCGCGGCGCCGTCGTCGGTGTACGCGTTCGTCGAGCCGCCCACCTGGCCCGAGACGATTTCGTAGTTCGTGCCGATGCGCGTCGTCGGGAAGATGCGGTTGACCACGATCGAGCCCTGCGCCGTGCCCGGGGAGTCCTTGTTGAGCGCGTCGTGCGTCACCGAGCCCGCCGGTGGCGCCAGGTCCACGTAGCCCGTCTGCACGCCGGCCACGCTCACGCCGCCCACGTTCGCGCTGCCGCTGCCGCCGGTGGTCTCGCCGTTCCAGAGCGGCAGGCTGTACAGGTGGCCGCCGATGCGGACGAGGTCGACGTTCAGCTCGACCCACGTCGAATGCGCGTAGAAGTCCTGGATCGCGTGCAGCGCCTCGCCGAAGAAGATGAGCGCGGTGCCCAGCAGCTGGCGCTCCTGGTCGTTCGCGGGCGGCGTCGCGCGGTTCACCCACGAGCGCGCGAGGCTCATGAGCGTTTCGACGTTCTCCATGGACTGCGTGATCTGGTTGTTGTCGAAGTGCGACTTGCTGAACTCGATCACCTGGGCCGAGTCGGGGTCACTGCAGAAGATCTGCACGTACCAGGGGCAATAGCAGCCCGACAGGCACTGCGTGAGGTCCGGCCAGCGCGCGCCCTGCTGGATGTAGCTGAGCGTGACCGGCCCCGCGCCCTGCCGTGCGAGCACCTCGCCCGTCATGTTGGAGTGGCGGAACACCTGGAACGCGGTCGCGGGTCGGGCGGTCGCGATCACGAGCGCCGCGACGAGCAGGGCGCCGAGCGGACGGCGGGCGGGATGCGGCATGGGGACCTCCGGCGGAAGGCGGGCCTGGGGGATCGCCGCGCGGCCGGGGGCGCGTCGCGACGCAAGCGTGCCGGGCAGGCTAAGCCACTCCGGGCCCCCGGGAAACGAAAACGACCCGACGCTGTTTCAGCGCGCGAACGCCAGTACGTGGCCGTCGGGATCGAGCGCGTACGCGGCGGCGTGCCCCCAGTCGCGCGGGAGCAGCGGGCTCAGCTCGGTCGCCCCGGCCTCCAGCGCGCGCGCGTGCGCCGCGGCGGGGTCGGGCACCATCAGGTACAGCTCGGCGCGCGGGACCCCGCGGGCCGTGGCGGGGTCGGCGAGCGCGGCGCCGAGCAGCCGCCGGATGCCGGCCTCGGGCATCAGCCCGAGCACGCCGCCGCCCGGCAGGTCGAACTCCGTCATGCCGGGCACGTCGAGCCGCGGCTCGAGCGCGAGCGCGTGCCGGTAGAACGCGGCGCTCCGCGCCTGGTCGGCGACGTAGAGGATGAAGTGCGAGGCGTGGGACAAGGCTCGTCGCTCCTTCCGGGATTCGTCACCCGCGGGCCGGCCCACGGCCCGGCGTCATCGGACACCGCGACGGATGCGCCGGCCCCGCGGCCCGTTCGGGATCCGGGATCGTGTTCCTTCGTTCACTCGTAGACCAGGGCCACGACCCGAAACATGGCTTCGATCATCCGGTTCCGGAACAGGTCCCGCTCGGGCTCGAGGACGCGGGCGATCCCGCGGTCGGGTTCGCGCCAGGCGCTTCGCGCCGCTTCGTCGCCGGCCCGCGCGGCCTCGTCCAGCGCGTCGAGCCTGCGCCGGAGCGCGGCGATCGCGCCGGGCCCGCCACTCGACTCCGGCCACGGGACGGGATCGGGAGCGACCTGCAGCCAGGCGTGGAAGACCTCCGGCACGTCGCAGCGCTCGTGGATGCAGGCTCCGACGAGCGCCGTGCCCGCTTCGCGGACCTCGGGCGGGAGCCGGTACGGCAGGCCGTCCGGCGACAGCGCGATGGTGTCGTCCTCCTTCGTCGAAAGGTAGCCCTCGGCGTCCGTGCCGTTCGGGCGATGGACTCCCACCGCGAAACGAATGTCACTCCCGGCCGCGGCCGAGAACGCGAGCAGGCCGAAGCGCGCGCGATACGTGTCGGAGGGCAACTCGGCGTAGTGGAACGCCTGGAAACCTTCGCGGCGCATCCCGAGAACGACCGCGCCATCGGGCATGTGGGCGCGCATGAGGCCCGCCGACGGATCGAGAAAGAACGTGAACGGAACGCCGGCCGTCCAGAACGGCAGGTGCTTGTACCAGCTGTGCGCCCCCGCCACGTACCCGGCGAACGCCTCGCACTGCTCATGGGTCGGCGGGGGCGAGCCGTGGAAGACATCCCGGTAGGCCGCGAGCGACATCACCTCGAGCGGGGCCTGCGACGTGGCCACGCCCATCGCCTCCATCAGCTCGTCCACTTCCTGCGGCGTGAGCGGGTCTTCGTCCGGGTGCTCCTTCGCCCGCCGGTCGGCCTTCTCGTTCAGCTCGCGTGCGCGTTCGGGATTCCTCATCGTGTCCACCTTTCGAGCAGCGCACGCACCGCGTCCTTCCCGGGAATCTCGCGGGCGTTCCTCATCGCGTCCAGGTCCTGCTGCTGCGCGGGGCGGTAGATGGGCGTGCCCACGCAGGCGGGGCAGCCGTCGCCGCACGGGCAGCCCTCGAGGTGCGCGAGCGCCGCGGCGGCCAGCTCGGGGAGCCGCGCGTATCCCTGCTCCGCGAAGCCGAGGCCGCCGTGGTAGCGGTCGAACACGAAGATCGTGGGCCGGCCGAGGTTCGACGAGTCGATCATGCCGCCCAGGTCGACGGGATCGCACATGGCCATGAGCGGCAGCAGCGTGACGAACAGGTTGCGCACGCCGCTCAACGCCTCCCACGGGTTGTGGCCCGCGGCGACGAGCGCCTTCCACGTCTCCTCGCGCGGCGCCAGCCAGAAGCCGGCGGTCTCGAGCGTGAGCCGCGGCAGCTCGAGCGGGTGGTAACCGATCGCGTCGAGCGAGCGGAAGCGGATCTTCTTCATGGCGATCGTCTGCCACGAGTAGGTGACCTCGCCGAACGTGACGCTCTCGCCCGCCCACTCGCGTTTCTGCAGCTCGCCGCGCACGCGGATGTTCGTGTCGAGCACGGGCTGCGTGTAGTAGTCGGCCTCGCGCGGCTCGACGGTGGCCACCTTCTGCTCCAGGTCCAGCGAGCGCACCCACCAGCTCGCGCCCTCGTGCAGGTAGATCGCGTTCGGGTACACCAGCTCGAGCCCGCTGATCGCGTCGACGTTGCCGATCGCGGCGTTGCCGCGCGTGCCGTCGACGATCGTGTAGGTGTCGTCGCTCATCGTGCGCAGCGACACCCGGGCGCCCGGGAAATCGTTCTTCGCCCAGTAGGCGCGGTCGTCGATCGTGCGCGTCTCGCCCGCCTCCTCGAGCGCGGCCAGCACGTCTGCCGTCTGCGGTCCGAACGCGGCTTCGTCGGCGGGCGAAAGCGGCATCTCGTACGCCGCGCACGCCAGCTGCTGGGCGAGGATGTACGGGTTGTGCGGATCGATGCACGCGGCCTCGGGCGAGCGACCGAAGAAGTACTCGGGCCGGCGCATGAGGTACTGGTCCACGGTGTCGTTGTAGGCCACGAGCACGACCAGGCTGTCGCTGCCGCTGCGGCCCGCGCGGCCGGCCTGCTGCCAGATGCTGGCCAGCGTCGGCGCGGCGCCGATCAGCACGGCCGCGTCGAGCCCGCCCACGTCGATGCCCAGCTCGAGCGCGTTCGTGCTGATCACGCCGCGCAGCTCGCCGCTGAACAGCGCCTGCTCGATCGCGCGCCGGTCCTCGGGCAGGTAGCCGCCGCGGTAGGGACGCAGCCGCTCCGCGAGCGGCACGGGCCGCGCGCCCGGTGCGCCCGCATCGCCCGGCAGCGTCGCGCCCGAGCGCTCGAGCTGCTCGCGCGCGTAGCGGTAGACCAGCTCGGCCGAGACGCGCGACTTGGTGAACGCGATCACCTGCGCGCCGCGCTCGACCAGCCCGGCCACGAGCGCGCACGCCTCGACGTTCGAGGAGCGGCGCTCGACGCGCGTCTCGTCGCGGAAGGGCGGGTTCCAGAACGCGAAGTGCTTCGCGCCGCGCGGCGCCCCGTCGTCGTCGACGACCGCCACCTGGCGGCCGGTCAGCGCCTCGGCCAGCTCGCGCGGGTTGCGGATCGTGGCGCTGCAGAGCACGTAGCGGAAGTCGCCGCCGTAGTGGCGCACGAGCCGCTCGAGCCGCCGCAGCACGTTGGCCACGTGGCTGCCGAAGATGCCGCGGTAGGCGTGCGCCTCGTCGACCACGACGTAGCGCAGCGAGCGCAGGAAGCGCGCCCACTTCGCGTGCTGCGGCAGGATGCCGGCGTGCAGCATGTCGGGGTTCGACAGGATCACGTTGGCCTGCTCGCGCAGCTTCCTGCGGGTCGGGGCCGCCGTGTCGCCGTCGTACACGCCCGCGAGCAGCGCCCCCGTCACGTCGAGGTGGCCCGAGGCGAGCCGCGTGAGGCTCTTGAGCTGGTCCTGCGCGAGCGCCTTGGTCGGGAACAGGTAGAGCGCGGTCGCGCCCGGCTCGTGGAGGATCGTCTCGAGCGCGGGCAGGTGGAAGCACAGGCTCTTGCCGCTCGCGGTGCCGGTCACGACCACCGTGTCGTGGCCGGCGCGCAGCGCCTCGATCGCGCGCACCTGGTGCGTGTAGAGCCGGGCGATGCCGCGCGCTTCGAGCGCGCCCGCGAGCGCTTCGGGCAGCGCGGGCAGCAGCTCGCCGAAGCGCGCCTCGCGCGCCGGCAGCGTGTGCCAGTGGACGAGCGCGCCGCGATTGTCGCGGCGCTCGGCGAACTCGCGCAGCCAGCGCGCAAGCGCGCCGCGCTCGCGGGCTTCGTCGGCGAGGAAATGCGTCGGTCGGGCCTGCATGGGGCGACTCCCGCTGGGAGGACGGCGCGGCGTGAGCGGCCGGTGGAACGGGCGCCCGGCGCGGCGGTCGAGGCCGGGCCCGGGCGCTGCACGGGCGTGCAGTATCGTCGCCGTTCCCGCGCGAGTCCAGTGCGAAGTGGCGCAGGTGTGGCACCCGCCGCGGCCGGCCGGCGAGCGGCGCGCGAACGCCGCGCCGGCGCCCCGGGCGGGCGTCGCCCGGGGCGCCGCGCGCATCAGTCGCCGGCGCTCACCGACAGGCGCACGGTGCGGCCCGGGTCCATCACCCGCAGGCCGGCCGCGAACGGGTCGCGCACAAACGACAGGTGCTCGCCGTAGAGCGCGTCGGTCACGTTGTCCACTTCGAGCGCGAGGGTCGCGCCCGGCCGCACGCTCCAGCGCAGGCCCAGGTCGAGCCGCGCCCACGCGGGCGTGGACGACTCGCCGAGCGCGGCGTCGACGCGGTTCTGCCGCGCCGCGGTCTCGCCGCGCACCAGGCCCTCGAGCCCGGGTGCGAGCGCCGGTCGCCACGCGGCGCTCGCCACGAACGGCGCGATCTCGGCGAGCGGCGTGCGGTCGGTGAGGTTCCAGCCGAGCGTCCAGGCGAGCGACCACTCCGTGCGCGCCAGGCGTCCGCTCGCGCGGCCCGAGAGCAGCGCCGCGTCCACGTTGCGGTTGGTCAGGTACGGGGCACCCGAGACGAATCGCGCCTCCGGCAGCACGTAGTCGCCCACCCACGAGCCGCCGGCCTCGAGCGTCGCGAGCGGGGCGCCCCACTGCCCGCGCACCGAGCCGCGCCACGGCGCGCGCAGTTCCGGGTCGCCCACCCAGTCGGCCTTGCGCGGGTTCGTCAGCGGCCGGCGCACGACGATCCAGAGCTGCTCGGCGGTGGGCGGCTCGGAGGCCACCTCGGCGAGCGCGGCCCAGCGTCCGCCCGCGCCGAACGTGCGCGACGCCGCGAGCGCGAACGGCACGAACGTGCGCGCGCCCCGGGCGTCCGGCGCCAGCACGCGGTACGTGGCGAGCCGCGCGCCGTCGCCGATGCCCGCGCGCGTCACGCCGAGCCGCGCGTCGACGCGCACCGGGCCGCGCGCCAGCCGCCGGGCGGCGGCCAGCGACCACTGCCGGAAGCGCGGGATCATGTGGTTCCCGACGCGGCTCATGGGCGTCGCGATCGTGTTGTTGGCGTTCCACTCGCGCCCCCACGCCTCGAGGTCGGTCGCCGCGAACCGGCCCGTCAGGCCCACCGTCGTCTGGTCGGCCGCGGTGGTCATGCGCACGGGCGAGGCGCGCAGGCCGTTGTCCATGAGGTGCCGCGAGTGGTTCACGTACGCCTTCGTGCCGGCGTGCTCGACCGACGCGTTCCACAGCTCGTTCGTGCGCTCGTCCATGAGCAGGTAGGCGTAGGGCACGTCGCGCGTGAGCGAGCCCTGGACGCCCCAGCCCCACGCGCCCGCGCGGCCGCGCCACGCGAGGTCGCCCTGCGCGTAGTCCACGTTCGCGTCGCGATAGCCGTAGCGGTCGCGGAACGTGGCGCCGCCACCGTCCGCGTAGGAGCGCCCGGCCATCGCGCGCCCGCTCAGCCGCTGGCCCGCGCCCTCGAGCGCGAACGTGGCGTGGCCGTCGCGCGAGCGCACGAGGTCGCCCTCGAGCGCGGCGCGCGCGCGGAACTCGCGGGCGGGCACTTCGCGGCGGAGCGAGAGCCGCCCGCCCAGGCCGGCGCCGATGCCTTCGGAGGTACGGTCCCAGGTCGCCGACGCCAGCTCGATCGGGATCGCGAGGCTGGTCGGCGGGTCCATGCGGTTCGGGCACGCGCAGTGGAAGCGCTCGCCGTCGACCACCACCGCGAGGTCGGCTCGGCGGAACCCGTCGGCGTGCAGGTCCGAACCGAGGCCGACGCCGCGGCGCACGGCGAGCACCCCGAGCGCCTCGAGCGAACGGTTCAGGTCCTCGCGGCTCGAGACCGGGGCCGACGCCCCGAACGTCACGCGGCGCGCGACGACCGTGATCGAATCGAGGACGGGGATCGAGCCCGCGGCCGCGGGGCGCGCGAGCGCGGCCGCAAGCAGCACGGGCAGCAGGAAACGCGTCCGCCGCGGGGCGAACGGAAGTCGCAGGGGCACGGCACCTCCATGCCCGGAACGGCGTGGCGGGGCGCCGCGGCGCATGCGCGCGCGGAACGCTCCGGCGGTCGGCCGGCCCGGGTGGGACGTCGGGACGTGCGGACCGCGGTCGCACCGGACGATCCGGCGCGCCGCGCGGGCCGCGGGCGCGTCAGCGGCCCGCGGGTTCCGGCGGCGGTTCGCCCGGCGACGGACCCGGAATCACCCCGACACGGTTTCTGGGGTG
>CAZIXL010000041.1:0-11336 GCA_964542885.1 uncultured bacterium | reverse complement strand
CGGATGCTGTCCGTCGGGGCGCCCGTGATCTTGCCGCCGATCCAGATGCCCGATTCGTAGACCGCGGTCTTGTTCGTGCCCTTGGGGAAGAACAGGCCCGGGTTGTTCCGGTTCGCGAAGTCGTTCGCGAACGAGCCGATGTTCGTCACGAACATGTTGATGTTGTTGATGTCGATGCGGCGGTCGCTGCTCTCGGACGCGATCTTCAGGTCACGCTCGGCACCGGCGGGACGCGCCGGTGCCTTGCGAACGACCGTGGAGGTCGGCGTCGAGCGATTCGACTCGGCCGGCGCGACCGGGGCGAGCGTGGCGATACCGACCACGGTCATGACCCCCACGAGCCACGAGCGACGAATCACCATCTCAGGCCTCCTGCCAGCTTTGGGGTTCATCAGAAGCTCGTCCGCAGTCCGAACCGAACGAGACGCGGGTTCGCGTAGAGGTTGGGGTTGTTCTCCGCGAGCGTGTAGATCCGCTCACCGTCCTTGCCCGACGTGTTCTGGACGAACGTCTGCCCGTCCTCGGTGTCGAGCCAGCTGGTCGAACTCGGTGAACCCGTCGAGGTGTAGACGGCGATCGGGTTCTTGTTGTCGAGCACGTTCAGGCCCCAGACGAACGCCTCCATCTTGAGGTTGCCGAGCTGGAACTCGCGCGTGGCCTTGAGGTCGAGCGACACCGACCACGGGCCGTAGCGGGAGTTGACCGGGCCGCTGGGCTCGGACGCCACCGCGGCCAGGGTCACCTCGTTGTAGACCTTGGTCGGCGTGTAGGGCGTGCCGCTGGCGACGTTGAACAGCGCGTTCACGCCGGTGTTCTCGAGCCACCGCACGTTGCGCCACAGCGGGCCCTCGCCCTTCCCGAGCCGCCAGTCCACGTTCATCGTCAGCTTGTGGCGCTGGTCGAAGTCGAGCGGCGCGGTCTGCTTGGGCGTCTCGGTGCCGACCCACGCGATGTTGCGCTGGGTCTGCGACACCGAGCCGGTGCCCTGCGCGAACGACAGGCTGTACGAGACGCCGCCCGAGAAGTGGTTCACCGGCCGCATCGTGAGGCCGAGGTCGACGCCCTTGATCGTCGCGAAGTCGCGGTTGCGGTACGACGAGAAGCTCTGCGGGCTCGAGGGAATGCCCTCGATCTCGACCAGGTCCTTGACGTCCTTGTAGTAGGCCGTCACGTCGAGCCGGACGCGCTCGCCCATCTGCCGCTGGATGCCCACCTCGTACGCGGTGGTGCGCTCCGGCCGCAGGTTGGGGTTGCCGAACCCGACGAAGTAGCCGCCGGTGCGGATCTTGTAGTCGAGGAAGCGGTAGTTGACGTACAGGTCCTGCAGGTTCGGCTGCTGGTAGAACTGGCCGTAGTTGAAGCGCAGCACGGTGCGCTCGTCCACGGGGAACGCCACGCCGAAGCGGGGCGACAGGCGCGCGTAGGTCTTGTTGGGCGTCAGGTCGGCGTTGTCGAGCCGGCTGGCGCTCTGGCCGGACGTCGTGTCGTCCACGCCCAGCGGGAACGACTCGCTGCGCAGCGCGGGCGTGTTGACGTTGATGTTGTCGAAGCGCAGGCCGCCGTTCACGATCACGCCCGAGCGCTCGAACTTGTCC
The DNA here is from genome assembly GCA_964542885.1 of uncultured bacterium. Classification (GTDB taxonomy): domain Bacteria; phylum Eisenbacteria; class RBG-16-71-46; order RBG-16-71-46; family RBG-16-71-46; genus CAIXRL01. The sequence goes on along the minus strand of CAZIXL010000041.1, from coordinate 9,741 downwards.
TGCAGGTAGGCCGACCACGTCTGCGGGTGCTTGGCGCCGTCGCGGCCGCTGTCCACGTCCACCAGGTCGATCTTGGTCACGTTGCCGAGGGCGTCGCGATAGACCTGCATCTGGTAGCCGTAGCCGTCCCAATCGGTCAGGTTGGGCTGGGTGCCGCCGAGCTGCACCGGGAAGTAGTGGTCGAAGTAGCGCAGCGTGTGGCGCTGCCAGTCGCCGCCGGCCTTGATCTGGTTGTAGCGGTCGATCTGCGACGTGTAACCGGCCTGCACGCCGTAGTACGACGAGCGGCGCTGCAGGTAGTCGTCGAAGATGTGGCCGTTCGCCCAGAACTCGGGCAGGTCGGGGTCGAGGTAGCTCGGGTTCGAGCCGCCCGGCGTGTAGTAGTCGGCCAACCGGTCGAACGCGACGCCGTCGCCGCGCTTGCGCATCGTCTCGAAGTAGTTCGTCGAGACGTTGAAGAACGTCTTCGGGCTCAGGACCTGGTTGTACGTCACGCCGTACGACTGGTTCCGGTCGTAGTACCGGGGCGAGTGCGCCATGTCGAACAGGTACGTGTGCAGGTACTGCTGCCAGTTGTCCTCGGAGCCCAGCGCGCTGGCCTTGACGGTCGCGTTGCGGCCGAGCTGCCAGGTCACCTTGCCCTGGAACGTGTACCCGCCCGAGCTGTTGGACGGCTTGCGCCCGTCGGCCAGGTCGAGGCGTGAGAGCTGGTCCTTGAACACGTCCGCGAGCTGCGACGGCGCCCGGTCGGCCTGCCAGCGGCGCTCGGCGGACACGTAGAAGTTGGCGTCCTCGCGGCCCGGCCACACGGGGCCGCCGAGGGACAGGTCGTAGATGTTGTAGTCGGTCTTGTCGGCCCCGATCCACGAGCCGGACAGGTTGTCGGTCACCGCCTCGACCGAGCCGAAGTACTTGTCGGCACCCTCGCGGGTGACGACGTTCACGGCGCCCGACATGATGCGGCCGTACTCGGCGTTGAAGCCGCCCGTCAGCACGACGACCTCCTCGATCGCGTTGTTGCTGATCGAGGTGCTGGACGTGCCGGTCAGCGGGTCCTGCTGCGAGAAGCCGTCCACGAAGTACGCGGTCTCGTTCGGGCGGCCGCCGCGAATGATGAGCGTGTTCGTGTTCTGGGCCTCGTTGTCGATGTTCCGCGCGAAGTTGACGACGCCCGTCTGTTGCGCGGCGGCGTCGCGGTAGCCGCGGGTCGGCAGCTTCTGGATGTCGTCGGCGGTCAGGAACCGGGTCGTGCCGGTCGCGTCCTTCTGCAGGAGCGGACGCGTGGCGTCGACGCGGACCTCGCCGATCTGGACCGCCTCGGTGCGGAGCGCACCGTCGAGGTTCGTGGTGAAGTCGGGCGAGATGTTCACCTTCTCGGCCACGAACGGGGCGTAGCCCACCAGGTTCATGCGGACCGTGTACTCGCCGGCCGGGATACCGATGATGAAGTAGCTGCCCTGGTCATCGGTGATCGCGCCGAGCCGCTGCCCCTCGATGCGCACGTTCACGCCGGCGAGGGGTTCTTTCTTCTCGTTCAGGACGCGGCCCGACAACTTGCCGGTGGTTCCGGCAACTGCGATTGGCGCCAGCACCACCACGGCGGCCAGCACCGACAGCCGGATGGCCCACAGGAAGCGACGAAGCATGGGCTTTTCTCCTTTCATGCGACGCAAATGCCGCCGAGCGTGACGTTGCCCGTCACGTTCCGGCGGCCGTACGAGATGAAGGGGGATTGGGTAACTGGGGGGTGCACCGCAGATGCCATATGTGCCCTCCGGTTCCCCTCCTGAGGGAGAAGGGGAACGCCATCCGGTGGCGTCGTGAACCGTTCGGAGCAGAACCCGTGGCCGGAAGCTAGGGCCAGATGTAAGTCTCTGTCAACGTCGTAACGACTCGGGAAACCTTTCAGGCGACCAGCGCAGGCCCTGCGTCGGGGCGGACTTCGCCGCCCTGGCGAGGGGAAGAGCCGAGGCGGGGGCGCCGTGAGGGCCCCCCCGCCACGAGTTTGAGCGGTTAGGATCGGCTTACCAGGTGTAGGTGAGGCTCACCTGCGGGAAGACGGTCGCGTAGCCCGGCCCGCCGTTCGCACGGTCGTAGCCGTAGTAGTACGTGCCCTCGTAGACCGCGTTCGTGCCGCCCATCAGCTGCGCGAACGGGTTGTTGAGGAAGCCAGGATCGAGGACGGCGTCGAACTGCACGTTCCCCATCTTGACCGTCGTACCCATCATGTACGTGAAGTAGCTGTACTTGTCCTTCGTGGTCACGCCGCCGGGCGACGTGTCCTCGTCCTTCTGGGTGTAGAAGACGGCCTGCTGGGCACCGAAGCGGAACGTCAGCCACGGGTTCAGGTGCGTCTCGAGCGCCGCGAAGATGTTCGGCATGAACGTCTCGCTCAGCTTCTCGTTCTCCATCTTCTCGGAGTTGCCCATGAACTGGCCGCCGAGGATGAACAGGTCGTTCTGGCCGACCGCCCAGTTGCCCGCCACACCCGCCTGCCAGCCACTCCACTCGTCCTTGACCGTCGTCGTGCCGTTCGACGTGCCGTGGTCCAGCGACCAGTACTTGAGCACGGGGACCAGCGTCATGTTGCCGTCACCCTTCATCCACGCGCGGGCGGCCAGCAGGTACGCACCCGCCTTGTCCTCCGTCGTGGCCGGGGTGGCACCGTTGTCGAACGTGCGGCTCTGGTACTGCAGGCCGATCTCGACCGAGGTGTTCGGGTTCATGTCGAAGCCGACGCCGGCGCCGAGGCCCATGATGTTGCGGCCGTCGTTGCCGTTGCCCTCGGACGTCGAAGAGCCGTTGTCGTAAGACGAGAACTCGCGGTTCAGGCGCAGGCCGAGGTTGGCCGAGCCCATCCGGTGTCCCCACATGATGTCGAAGGACTCGGACGTGTTCGTGTTCTGGTTGGGGTCGAACGAGTTGCCGCCGTTGATCGGGGTCAGGAACCACGACTGGCCGAGGGCGGGCGCCCAGTTGCGCATGTGGATGGCCCACACGCCGGCCTTGCCGTCGAACAGGTTCGGGAGCACCGCGCCGACGCCCTGGTCGTGCGGCGTGCCGCTGTAGAAGTACGTCCCGGCATCGGCGTACACGAGGTTGCCCACCGAGTTGACGCACGACGTGTACGTGAACATCCCCGTGAAGTCCTTGGTGTAGTCCATGGGGACGTTGAGACCCGTCATGCGGGCGGTCGACGCGAACGCGACCGCCGGAAGCATGCTGGCGACCGCCGCGACGACCATGAAGCGCTTGAACTGGTGCATCATGAGATGAAGCCTCCTTGCACGATTGAGGTCAGAGCTACGAAGCCACTTTGGCACCACCTAGCCTTGGGGCCGGCCAGCTGGCCAACCTGGGGTTGGTCCGTGCCCCACCTCCTTTCGCAGCCGTCCTGATGACGAACCCTGGGACATGCCAAAAGCCCCATCGCAATCCCTGTGATGGAGCCACGAAGAAAAGCCCAGTCGAACCCTTCTCGCGAAGGATCCTGGCAATCGCCCGGGCGGCACGTTAGGAACGGCCCCCAGCGCTGTCAAGTGCCCAAACGACGAGTTCCAGGAGAATGCTCTCCCGTCAGCGGCGGCGCCCGGGGCGGAACCAACCCACGACCTGATCGGACAAAGCCTTGTCGTACATCGGGTTGTCAGGTTCCAGCGAGCCGATGCCGACCCGTCCGCGCGCGTGGGCGAACAAACCACCCGCCAGGGAAAGCCCGACGTGCGCCACCCGGCCGGGGCGGTCGGCGAAGAAGACCAGGTCGCCGGGCCGGGGCTCCTCACTGCCGCGCAGGGGGCGGCAGGCGCCCACCTGTTCCGCTGCATCGCGGGGCAGCGCGATCCCCTGCTCGAGCAGCACCTGCTGCACGAACGCCGAGCAGTCGTACCCCGCCGGCGTCCTCCCTCCCCACAGGTAGGGCGTGCCGAGCAGGCTCGTGATGCGGTCGGTGATCGACGGGGGCGGCTCGCCGGCCAGCCGGACGCTCGCGCGCTCGACCCAGCCGAAGCGTGCGTCGGGCAACTCGAGCCGGATCCAGCGGCCCGCGGCGCGTCCCGGGATCGCCCGCGAGCCGAAGAAGACCGGCCCGACGCCGATGCCCCCGTCCGGCCGGGCGCGCATCCAGGCCAGCGGCGCGGCCAGCGAGGCCGTGGCCATGCGCTTCCAGCGCGCCGCCCGCGCCTGCGAAACGGGCACCAGGCCCCACTCGCGCACCCAGCCGGCGTAGCCGTCGGTGAGCCCCGTCACGCGGCGCCAGCCGCGGCGGGCCGCGCCCAGGCGCACGACTTCGCCCAGCAGGAGCTGCGAGCCCATCTCGGCCCGGTGGTCGGGGCCGGCGCGCAGGTCGAGCGCCGGCAGGCAGACCACGCCCAGCGGCGGGGTCATTCCGAGCCGTAGTTGAGCAGCGTGTACCGCCCGAACCCGTCCCGGTCGGCGAACACGAACCGGTGATAGGGCTGGTGGTAGTACCAGATCTCGAGCGCGGCACGGGTCGCCGCGCCGGGCTGCGACTCGACCTGGTCGGGCGGGCCGTAGCGGATGTAGATCCGCCCCATGTCGCTGCGCCAGCCGGGCCCGATGCCGGTGAAGTGGCTCGCCGCGTAGCGCAGCCGGCGGTAGAACTCGATCAGGTTCTCGTTGACCGGCGTGTCCGGCGTCGGGTCCCTGCGCTCCCAGAAGCGCTCCCACGCCTCGGCCTGCTGGTCCGGCGGCACGTTGCGCATCGCGTCGATCTCGGAGGACTCCGCGAGGTAGGAGAGCGCCTCCAGCATGAGCGTGTACTCCTTGCCCTTCGGCGGGCCGCTCTGGTCGACCTCGAAGGAGCGCGACGCGCGCCAGCGCGACTTGCCCTCGACGCGCTCGAGCTCGAAGACGTAGTCCCCGATGAACAGTTCGTCGAGGTGCGGCCGCAGCAGCACCGACTGGACGGGAGCCTGCAGCGTCAACGTGGTGTCGCCCTCCTGCGCCACGTCGCCGCCGGTCTCCGAGATGCGCCAGTGCAGCTTCGCCTCGCGCGGCCAGGCGCCCGCGCGGCGATCGAGCAGCACCGCCCGCACCGCCAGCCCGGCCCCGCCGTCACCGAAGCGCCGCGTCGGGACCGGGGCGAAGCCCGCCGCCGAGTCGGCCAACCCGAGCTCGAGGTCCGAGAAGCCGACCGGGACCCGCGAGAGGTCGGCGACGTCCAGCACGTCCGAGGCCTCGGACTCGACCTGCGAGCTCACGTCGCGCACGCGCGCACGCACCCGGTAGCGGCCCGGGGGGATGTCGAAGGAGCGGCGGGCGACGAGCTGGTTGCGCAGGTTGCGCGTGGCGGCGAAGGAGTCGACCAGCACGCGTTTCTCCCAGGAGTCGCCGAAGAGCCGCCTGCGGTCGCGCGGCTCGAACACGATCGAGAAGCCCGCGCCGCCCGCGAAGCCGCGATCCAGCCGGTTCCAGCTTAGTTCCGTGTAGGGCAGCGTGAACGTCACCTCGACGGAGGAGTGCGCCGTCGAGTCCACCGCGACGCTCACGTCGGCCGTGAAGTAGGGAGGCTCGTAGGAGCGCAGCGGCGGCATGTCCGACGCGGCGCACGGGGGCGCGGCGGCCGGCAGGCCCGCGAACACGAGCGCGGCGAGGAGGGCGCTCCGCCAGTGAACCGAAACGCGAGAAAAGTGCGACACCGGGCGCAACCTAGCACAGGCGCGCCCGGAGCACGCGTCCGGAATTTGTCGCTTGACGCGGGGCCGGTTCATGGAGGGAATTGAGCGCGACCGGGCCGATCCCGACCAGACCATCTTCACCCGAGAGATCGTGCCTCGACACCGAACCAGCCTCGTCGTCCCGTTGCTCGCGACCGGCATCCTGATGCTGCAGGCCCCCCGCCCGGCCTGCGCGGTGCCCCCTCCCGTGAACGGAACGCTTCCCGCCGAAGTCCGAGACGCCGCGAGCGCCGGCCTGTTCGACGTCGTGCCCCGCCCGGCACTGGGCGTGAGCACGAACCAGTCCGACTGGCTCGTGCCGGTGATCATGGTCGGCTTCAGCGACAGCACGCTGCGCTACGCGCCCCAGGACCTGGCCTTCGCCATGTTCGACACGACCGGGGCCACCGCCACCGGCTCGGTGCCCGACTACTACCAGTGGGCGTCCGCCGGGCGGCTGCGCTTCCGGGGCGAGGTCGTCGCAGCGGTCCAGCTGCCGCACCCCGAGAACTACTACACGAACGACTCCTACGGCCTGAACGCGCTCTCCACCCCGAACAACAACTGGGGGCTCGTGCGCGACGCGGTGCTGGCGGCCGACCCGCAGGTGAACTGGAACCGCTACGACCGCGACGGTGACGGCTTCGTGGACATGCTCTGGATCGTGCACGCGGGCCTGGGCGCCGAGCTGACCGGCAGCCGGCGGAACTTCTATTCGAACACGGCCCGGCTCGGCTACGGCTGGAGCTTCGGGGGCGTGCTCGAGACCGGCGACATCGTGAACGGGTCGCTCTCGCAGAAGATGCGCATCGATCGCTTCTCGGTGCTGCCCGAGATGTCCGGCTTCCACCCCGGCACGATGAGCGAGATCGGGGTCTACTGCCACGAGTTCGGCCACGCGCTCGGCCTGCCGGACCTCTACGACACGTCGTCGCTCGGCGGTGCGGCCAACGTGGGGCCGGGCAACTGGTCGCTCATGTCGACCGGTGCCTATGGCGGCAACGGTCATTCGCCCGAGTACCCGTCGCATCCCGGCGCCTGGCCGTCGCTGTACCTGGGGTGGACGTCCGCCGTACGCCCCACGCACGATTCCACCGTGGTGCTCACCCCGGTCGCCGACGGCGGATCCGTCGTCGAGTTCTCCTGCGAGGGGCTTGCCGATCCCGAGCACTTCCTGGTCGAGAGCCGCGAACCGACCGGCTTCGACCGCACCCTGCCGGGGCGCGGGCTGGTCCTGTACCAGGTCGACGACGCGGCGATCGGCGCGCGCATCGCCGCGAACCGCGTGAACGCGGGGCTCACGCCGGGCCTGCGACTCGTCGAGGGCGACGGCAACGGCGACCTCGTCGCGGGCCGCAACCGCGGCGACGCGAACGACGTGCTGCCCGGCGGGCTCGGCGTGACGCGGCTCGACGACGACACCGTCCCGTGGCTGCGCAGCATCTCGGGGGCGGTGACCAACCTGGCCCTCGAAGACGTGCGCCTGCAGCCCGTCACGGGCGCGAGCGCGCACTTCCGCGTGCGGGCGGCGGGCTGGCTCGACGCCGAGCCCGACCCGCACGCCGGCTTCGACCCGGTACCGGACCCGGGCCGCAGCCGCCACGCGTTCGTCACCCCCGAGGGCCTCGAGAGCGAGGTGTTCGCGGACTGGCGTTTCGGGGCGCCGCAGGTGCTGCTCCGCACGCGCTCGTTCCAGGGCGACTGGTCCGCCCCCGAGGTCGTGACCTCGAGCCCGACCGGCGCGATCCAGCCGACGATGGCCCCGCTGCCCGGCGGCGACCTCGTGATCGCGTGGAGCGACCGGCGGACCGGCACCTACCAGGTCTGGCTGCGGACGCGGATCGCGGGCACCTGGTCGGCCGAGCGGGCGATGACGTCGTCGACGATCGCGTGCACGGCGCCGGCGCTCGCGGCGGACGCGCGCGGCCGCGTGTTCCTCTCGTGGCTCGAGCAGGGCACGACGCGCGCGACGCTGAAGTTCATGGCCTTCCAGTGGGCGTCGCCGTTCGGGACGCCCCGGACCGTGACCGACACGCTCGACGTCCCCTCGGCGCCCTCCCTGGCCTCCTCCCCGGACGGCGAGGCCTGGCTCATGTGGCCCGACCGCCGCAGCGGGCAGTACGCGATCATGTTCGCGCGCTTCTCCCCCGACTCCGGCCTGGGGACCAAGCAGCGCTACACGAGCAACGTCACGCTGGACCAGGCCTCGCTCGGGCTCGCCGTCGAGGACGACGGCACGGCGCACGTCGTCTGGCAGCAGAGCGCCTCCGGCGTGAGCGAGCTCCACTACATGACCCGGCCCGTTACCGGCAGCTTCTCGCCCCGGGACACGATCCTCGAATCCTCGGCCCTCCCGCTCCAGAACCCCGCCATCGCCTTCGACCCCCTGGGCGGCCTGCACGTCGCTTTCGAACGGGCGACGGCCTCGGGCTCCGAGGCGTGTTACCGTCGCAAGGTTCCGGGCCGGGGCTGGGACTTCCGGTCCACGGTCGTTTCCGACGGGTTCACGGGGAGCGTCATGCGGGTGGCGGTGCTCCCGGTGTCGAACGGAGGGGTGAGCGTGCTGTACACCGCGTTCGACGGCAGCTACCACGAGATGGCCCGGCGGCGCCGCGCCGACGGCGATGCCGCCGCGGACGTGCCGGAGCTTGCGCCCCTCCCCGCGAGCGTGCTCACGGCGGGGCCGAGCCCGCTGCGCCCCGGCCAGTCGTTCCGCGTCTGGGGCCTGTCCCTCGCGCCCGGCGAACGGGTCGAGCTGTTCGACGCCGCGGGCCGCCGGGTCGCCGAGACGCGCGCCGAGGACGGCAGCGGCCGCGCCACGTTCGCGGGCGGCTCGACCGCCCGGCTCTCGCCGGGGCTCTACTTCGTGCGCGCGGGCCGGGCGGCCACGGCGCGACTGGTGGTCCTCCGCTGATCGCGGTCGCGCTCGCGCTCACGCTGCTGGGCACCCCCCTGCCCCTCATGCTGGGCGGCGTGCTCGCGCTCGACGACCCGGCCGTGAGTCGCTGGGGGGTCGCGGGCGCGTGGCAGCTCCCGGTGGGCGACCCGCGCGAGCTGGGCCAGCCGCGCGTGCCCGGCGAGCCCGGCTTCAAGCTCAACCGCGGCGTGCAGCGTTCGCACGGCCGCGTGATCCACCAGGGCGCCGACCTGAGCTCGGGGCGCGCGGGCGACACGGTCTACGCGGCGGCGAGCGGGATCGCGATCGTGGCGCACAACCGGCCGACCGGAAACGGCTACGGCGTGCACGTCGTGCTCGCGCACCGGCTCGAGGACGACCGCGTCGCCTACACGGTCTACGCCCACATGCAGCGCGGCAGCGAGGCGGTGAAGCCGGGCGACCTCGTGTGCGCGGGCGACCCGCTCGGGCTGGTCGGCAGCACGGGGCGATCGAGCACGCCGCACCTGCACTTCGAGGTGCGCCTGCCGCGTTCGCCGGACGAGCGCTGGGAAAACGCCCCGGTCACGGACCCGCTCGAGTTCGCCGAGGCCCACTTCGCCGAGCCGCCCGCGACGCACGGCGCGCTCGCGCGGTACGTGGCGTGGGCGCGCGGCGAGGCGCTGCTGCCGGACTCGGCGCGCGCCGCGACGACGCTGACGCGCGGCCTCTGGTGGTCGATGCTCGCGAGCGCGACGCAGCCGGCGGGCATCCGGGCCGACCTGCCCGCGCCGCGCCTGCGCGACACGCTCATCGCCGTGGGCCTGCTGCCGGAGGAGGAGTACGGCGCGCCCCCGCTCGAGCGGCTCTCGTGGACCGAGCTGGCGCGCGACGTGAAGCGCCTCGGCGAGGACGGCGTGCGCGTCCCGCACGGGCCGCTCGAGGCCGCCGAGCACGAGGCGGAGTGCGACGCACGCTTCGGCGAGCGCCGGCCGACCGCGCACACGAAGGCGCTCCGCCGGCTCGCCGACGACCCGACCGCCGGCGACGCGTGCGTCCTGCTCGCCGACCTCGCCGGCCCGCGCGTCGCCGCTGAGCTGCGGGCGGAGGCCGCGAAGCCGAAGCCGAAAGCAAAGCGCGCGCGCCGCGCGAAGCACTGACCCGGGACGCCCGCGCGCCCGGGCGTCCTTG
>CAZIXL010000040.1:0-11344 GCA_964542885.1 uncultured bacterium | reverse complement strand
CCGCGATCCAGCGCGAACTCACGTACAACGCGGTCAACCCGACCGGCATCGCCTGGTGGCTGCTGCTGCCAGCCGCGATCGCCGCCGCCCTGACGCTCGAGCGCGACCGCTGGAAGCTGCGCCTGGTGGCCGCGATCGGCATGGCCGCGGGCTTCGCGGTGATGACCTGGGGCATCGCGATGCGCTGGCTGATCGCCGGACGCATCCCCGCGTCGAACATGTACGAGTCGATGCTGTTCCTGGGCTGGGGCGTGGGCCTGTTCGGCGTGATCTCGCTGCTCGTGCGCAACCGCATGCTGGTCTACAACGCGGCCGCGATGTCGGCGCTGGTCATGCTGCTGCTCGACCGGCTGCCGATCGACCCGTTCATCCGCCCCATGGCACCCGTGCTCGCGAACACCGCGTGGCTCGCGATCCACGTGCCCATCATCATGGTGAGTTACTCCACGTTCGCGATCGCCGCCTTCCTCGGGCACCTGGTGCTCGGCGCGCGCCTGTTCGCGCCCAGGCGGCCCGAGCTGTTCGGCAAGTGGAGCACCCTGCTCTACTGGTACCTGCTCGTGGGCTCGGTCCTGCTCATCGCCGGCATCTTCACCGGCTCGATCTGGGCCGCCTCGTCGTGGGGCCGCTACTGGGGCTGGGACGCGAAGGAGGTCTGGTCGCTGGTCGCGTTCCTCGCCTACATGGCGATCCTGCACGCGCGCAGCGACGGCCAGATCGGCGCGTTCGGCGTGGCCGCGTGGTCGATCGTCGCGTTCTGGACGATCCTCATGACCTACATCGGCGTGAACTTCGTGCTCGGCTCGGGCCTGCACTCCTACGGCGCCGGCAGCGGCAACCTGATCGGCGCGATGCTGCTGGTCGCGCTCGCCGAAGCCGCGTTCCTCGTGAGCGCCTGGGGTGCGAAGGCGCCGGAGAAGCCGGCGAAGGCGTAGCGGAATTCAGACCGGCTCGTAGTAGGATTCGCACTCCGCGGGTCGCACGCCCGACAGGAGGTCGTGGCCGCGGCGCCAGGAGGGCTGCCATGCGAATCCCATTCGTGCCGCTCGCGCTCGGCCTGCTGCTGGCCGGCGCTCTTCCGGCTCGCGCTCGGACGACCGACTTCACGTTCGAGCCCCGCGTCGACTACGCGACGAGCTACGCGCCCTACCATCTCGAGATGGTGGACGTGAACCACGACGGCTTCCCCGACATGATCGCGTGCAACTCGGGAGCCAACAACGTCACGGTCCGGCTCAACCTCGGGAACGGCCAGTTCGCGGCCGCGACCGAATTCACGTGCGGGAGCAGCCCGCAGTGGGTCGGCGTCGGGGACCTGGACAACGACGGCAACGTGGACATGGTGACCGCCAACCACGGCGGCGCCACCCTGACGACGCGCTACGGAGACGGAACGGGCGGCTTTCCCACCCGGATCGACGTCAACACGGCCGTCGTCACGACCTGCGTGGTTCCCGTGGACCTCGATCGTGACGGTGATCTCGACCTGGTCGCGGCGGGCGGCAACAAGCTGATCGTGCACTACGGGGACGGCCACCGTGCGTTCGGGCCCGCCAACACCCTGGACGCGGGTGCGGGCCTCTACACGCTCACCAGCGGGGACTTCAACGGCGACACCGAGCCCGACGTCGCGATGACGGACTTCAACGCACCCGCGATCGTGATCGCGTTCGGGCAGGGCAACGGGATCCTCGGCGGCATCGTCGCCAACCCCGTCGTCGGCAACCCCTGGACGGTCGCGACCGGCGACCTGAACCAGGACGGAGCGCTGGACCTGGTGTGCGCCAACAACAGCTCGTCCACCGTCTCGGTGCTCCTCGGCCACGGAGACGGGACGTTCGACGCGCACGTCGAATATCCGTGCGGCAGCTATCCGTACGGCGTGGCCATCGGCGACCTCGACGGAGATGCCGTGCCCGACCTCGTGGCCACGAACGACGTCGAGCAGTTCGTGTCCGTCCTGAGGGGCCTGGGCGACGGCACCTTCACAGCGGGCCCGCGACTGGCCGTCGATCACGGGCCCATCTCGGTGGCGCTCGAGGACCTGGACCGCGACGGGGCCCGCGACATTTCGGTGCTGCAGGTGTCCGGTCGCCAGGTCTCGGTGTTCATGAACGCCATCGTCGGCACCGAGCCGACGTCGATCGAGCTGGCGGTCGCGCCCGACACGACGGTTTACGGCCAGCCGGTCACGCTCACGGCCACGGTGACTCCCGCGGATCTGCGGGGCGTGGTCGAGTTCACGGACAGCGGAGTCCTGCTGGGAACGGACACGATCACCGCGGGAATCGTGAACCTGACGGTGTCGAGTCTCGTTCATCGGACGCACCCGCTGCGCGCGAGGTTTCTCGGCAACCCCACCTACGTCGGCAGCAGCTCGAACGTCGTCGCGCATCGCGTGGCGCTGGCCGGGGCCACGTTGTCGCTGGGTGCGACCGCAAGTCCCGCCGTCGAACAGGTCGGGCTGCGCTTTCTCGCCGGGGTCCAGGCGATTCCCCCGGCGAGCGGCACGCCCGCGGGGTCGATCCAGTTTCGCGTGGACGGCGTTCCCCTCGGGTCGCCAGCGGCGCTCGTCGGCGGGTCGACCACCAGCGACTCGACGAACACCCTGGCCGCCGGCGCGCACGTCCTGACGGCCGAGTACCTGCCGCAGGACACGCTGCGATTCGCGGGCACGACGGACTCGCTCGCCTTCCAGGTGGTCTCGGCCGGCCCGGCCATCGCCGGCGTCCGCGACGTGCCGAACGACCAGGGCGGCCGCGTGCACGTGACGTGGCGCTGCAACCTGGACAGCCCGGACTACCGCATCGTCACCGGCTACCGTGTCTGGCGCCGGGTGCCTGCACCCGACGCTTCCGCGCGCCGCGCCGCCAGCGCGCTTCGCGTGCGTGCACTCCGAGGCGTCGACGGCCAGGCGCTCGACACGTTCTGGGAGGCCGTCGCGGAGTTGCCGGCGGCCCGCCTCGTGAACTACGGCTACACGGCGGCGACCTCGCAGGATTCGCTCGAGGGCAGCAACCCCTACACCGCCTTCTTCGTGCAGGCGCTGACGAAGGATCCGGACGAGTGGTACGACTCCGCACCCGACAGCGGCTACTCGGTGGACAACCTCCCGCCGTTCGCGCCAGGCCCGTTCGTCGCGACCTACGGTTCCCAGGGCGTGGCCCTGCACTGGAACCCGAACGCGGAGGCGGACCTCGTCGGTTACCGGCTCTACCGCGGGACGTCGGTGGACTTCGTGCCGGGCCCCGGCAACCTGCTCTTCGCCGGAGCCGACACGGGCTACGTCGACGCGGGCGGCGACGGTTCACGCGTCTACAAGCTCGCGGCGGTGGACGTTCACGGCAACTCGAGCCGATACGCGCTCGTGAGCGCCGACCAGCCCTTGTCGGTCGGGGCGACACTCCTCGACAGTCACGCGACCAGCCGGTCGATCTCGTTGCGCTGGTACACCGGTGCCGGCGCGGGCTACGCCGCCGGCGTCGAGCGGCGGACCGAGTCGAGCGACTGGGCCGGAGTCGGCCGCGCGAGGCAGGGCGAAGCGGGTGAAGTGAGCTACCAGGACGACACGGTGGTGCCCGGTGTCCGCTACGGCTACCGGCTCGTGCTGCCGGCCGGGGACGTGGTGACGTATTCGAGCGCGGTGTGGCTGACCGCCGAGGACCCGAGACTCGCGCTCACCGGGGCCTGGCCCAACCCGGTGCGGGCCGCCGCGCTGCGCGTGCGGTTCACGCTCCCCACCGGCGCGCCCGCCCGACTCGACCTTCTGGACGTGAGCGGCCGCCGGCGGCTTTCGCAGGACGTCGGCGCGCTGGGCGCCGGTCCGCACGATGTCGCGCTGCGCGATGCCGCGGGGCTTCGGCCGGGCGTCTACCTGCTGCGGCTCACGCAGGGCACGCAGAACCAGACGCGGAGAATCGTCCTGCTGTAGGTGCTGGCCTGAGACCGTGGCCGAGTGCGTCCGGTGAGCGCGTGGGGTGCGAAGGCGCCGGCGAAGGCGGCGAAGGCGTAGCGCGCGGCGGCGCCGCGGATTCGGGCGCGCCGCGCGCGGCTCGCGTGCTAACGTGCGCGGGTTGCCGGATGACCTCGGCCCGCAGCCCCTCTCGAGGCCCCCCATGTCATTCAAGGAAGAACGACTCGGCACCACCGCCGCGGTCAAGGGCACGATGCTCGAGGCGCACCTGAAGTGGGCCGCCGAGCGGCTGCCCGACGTCACGGGCGCGCTCGCCCCGCTCCTCGCACCCGAGACCGCCGCGCTCACCCGCGGCAAGGTCATGCCGGTCCAGTGGATTCCGCTGCACGCGATCGTCGCGATCGACCGCGCGATCGCCGCCGCGGTCCGCCAGCCGCCCGCCGAGGTGTTCCGCGAGCTCGGGCGCTTCTCCGCGAAGTTCAATCTCGGGGGCGTCTACAAGAGCTTCGCGAGCGGGGACCCGCACGCCTTCTTCGAGAAGCAGGTCATGCTGCACAGCCGCTTCTGCAACTTCGGGCGGAGCGAGTACCGGAAGACGGGCGACACGTCGGGCCGGATCTCGCTCCACGACTGCGACGAATACTCGCCGGCGTTCTGCCTGAGCGGGCTGGGCTACTACGAGGCCGCGCTCGAGATGATGGGCAGCGCCGACCGCGTCCGCGTGACGGACACCTCGTGCGTCTGCCGCGGCGACGCGGCGTGCGTCGTCGACCTGGCCTGGTAGGCGCCGGGCCGGAGCGCTCCCCCCGCGCCGCGCGTCAGCGATCCATCTCGAGCACCACGAAGCTGCCGGGGAGCATCGGCGGCCGCGGGTGCGGGTGTTCCTCGGTCGGCGGGGGCGGATCGCCGTAGCGAGCCGCCGCGAGGTAGAGGCGATGGCTCTTCGGGTCGAGCGCCATCGTGCGGGCGCCGCGCTGCGTGGGCACGGTGGCGACCACGCGGAAGTGGTCGGGCGAGTCCTCGTGGATCACGGTCAGCGTGCCCTCGCCGTTGGGGCTGAACGCGAGGCCCGTCGCCGGGTCGAACTCGGCGCCGTCGGGTCCCTTGCCGATCGGGATCGTCGCGACCGCCTTCCCCGTCCGCGAATCGAGCACGACCATCGTCTCGTTGTGGCAGGCCGAGAACAGGCGATGGTGTTCGCGATCGAGCGCGATCCCGGTCGGGCCGTCACCGCCGACCAGCGGCCAGCGACTCACGACCTTCAGTTCGCGGGCGTCGATCGCGTCGACGGCGCTGCTGTCCTCGAGGTTCACGAAGACCCGGCCCGCGCCGTCGGCCACGGCGAACTCGGGTTGCCCGTCCAGCGCCACGTTCGCGACGACGGTGCCCTTCGCAGGATCGATGGCCGTTGCGTTGTGGCTGCCCGGATTGAACACGAACACGCGCTTCGTGACGGGCTCGTACAGGATGGCGTCGGCGTTGCGCCCGTCCACGTGGACGCGGCCGAGCACGGCGAGCGTCTTCAGGTCGAAGATCGTGACCGACGAGTCGCGGCCGTTGCTCGTGAACCCGCGGCCGAGCTCGGGCACCAGCGCCACGCCGTGGATGCCGGGCGTGTCGGGCACCTCGCCGACCACCTTGCCCGACTCGAGGTCCAGCACCTGCATGCGGGTGCCGCGCCCGTAGTAGAGCCGGTGTGCGTCCGGATCGACGGTCAGGATGTCCCAGCCGCCTTCGCCGCCCACTTCGAATCGCGTGACCACATGGTAGTCGCCCGCGGCGCGGACCGGGGCGGCGGGAACGAACGCGAGCGCCAGCAGCGCGGCGGCGCACATCGTCGGGCAGGCTTTCATCGGTGGACTCTCCTCGGGTGGATCCTGGGCGGCCCCGATCGTGTCGCGCGCACGCGCGGCGAGCGGCACTATGCGCGCTTCCGGCGTGGAGCTCCATGGATGGATCGCGCCGTCCGGGGAGCGCGAACGGGAGTCGACGTCAGCCTTCGGTCGCCGCCGCCAGCACGCGGCCCATCCAGCCCAGGATCTCCAGGCGGCCGTCGCCCGTCTCGCTCGAGTGTGCCACCATCGGCTGGGAGTCGGGCAACTCGAGCGAGCGCGCGAGCGCGCGCACGGCCGGCTGGCGCTTGGTCGGCGCCAGCTTGTCGGACTTGGTCGCGACCAGGCAGAACGGCATGCCTTCGTCGCGCAGCCACTTCACCATCTCGCGATCCTCGCGCGAGGGGTCGTGACGCGAATCCACGAGTTGCACGACCGCCACGAGCTGCCGCCGCGTGCGCAGGTACTCCTGCATCATCCGGCTCCAGGCGTTGCGCGCCCCGCCCGGGGCCCTCGCGTAGCCGTAGCCCGGCAGGTCCACGACGTGGAAGCGGTCGTTCACGAGGAAGAAGTTCAGCCGCTGGGTCTTACCCGGCGTGGCCGACACCTTGACAAGGTTCTTGCGCGCGAAGAGCGAGTTGAGCAGCGACGACTTGCCCACGTTGGACCGCCCCGACACCGCGATTTCGGGGAGCGCCACGTCCGTGCACTCGAGCGCGTTCCCCGCGCTGGAGACGAACGACACCGATTCGATCTTCATGCGCGCGAAGGTAGCACGGGGCGGCGACGAAGCCCGCTCGGCTCGGGCCAGCGTGCCCGGCCTGCCGTTCACGCCACTCCTTCTCCTCAGGACTCGCCGAAGCGGATGTGGCCGGGACGGAATCCCACCACGTCGCCCCTGATGGACACGAATCTGTAGCGCGTTTCCTTGCCGCCCAGAACCATGCGCAGGTCCAAGGCATCGATCGCCGCGTACTGCTTCTCCGTGAGGCCCCAACCCTCTCTGCGGGCCGGTTCCAGGATCTCCCGGAACACCTCATACGCTGCGCAGGGTCTGAAGCGGAGAAACCACCAGTTCGAACACCCATCGTCTAGCTCAGGGGCAACTTCCAACGTCCCGATCAGGCACTCCCCTGCGTAGAGCTCCCCACTCATGAGTGCACGCTCCCCGCGATTCTCGCCGTCTTTCGCATCATCGCTTCGTCCGAGAGCGTCGTGTAGCGTCGCGTGCTCTCGATTCTCGTGTGCCCGAGGATCTGGTGCAGCGCGGCCATGTTCCCGCCCCGCTCCAGCCAACGTTGTCCCGAACGCTTCGGGCCGCCACAGAACGGCCCTTCTCGGTCCGCTGCGTCTCGACCTACGACGCCAGCCAGCGCCCTGCAACTTCGCCCACGGTACCGACCTTGTCCGTCGAGACCGGCAGCCCTGCGGCGAGAGCCCTCGCCTTGTTGCACGCTTCCCCGAAATCGGCCCCGAGCGACACCCACCGCTCGCGACCGCCCCGGTAGAGGCGCAGATACCAGCCCGGCCGACCCTTCCTGCGGAACATCCCCTTCGGGAGCTTCGGCATTGTCAGCACTCCTTTCGTTGCGCCGAAGCAAGCCGCAGGAGGTCGCGTGCCGGGAGCCTAGCAGCCTCCCCGAGGTCGCCGCAGCCCCGAACCTCTCCGCCGGAAACGCGAAGGGCGACGCCATCGCGCCGCCCCTGACCGCTGTCCAGCCCTGTCCACTGCTGCCCACAGGTTTTGACTTCTGCGCTATTAGACCAAAGTTGGCGGTTCAGGCTCGCGACGCGCTCTGAGCCATCGGAGCCATACAGCGTTGCCCTTGGGCCTCACCACACGAACATCAAGTGCAGCGACCTCTCTTGACTGCGCTCCGAAGATCTAGCGGCCGAGAGCCATAATTCCAGCAGCACCGCTGCGTCACGGGGCACTTCCCTCCAGAGGCGCTCCGCACCGTGGAACACCAAGACAATCCCTGGCGCCCGGATCCAAGACAAGTCACTCAAGCACTCATCGAGTGCGTCCCAGTTGCCCCCAAAGTACTCTGGGAATCGAAGTCCATGGGCGACAGCCGCGATCACAGCCTCCCTTCCTCCGCCCGTGTACTCGACGTGCGCGATTTCCCACTCTTCTCGCTCCGCCTTGCTCGTCATTCTGAGCACATTAGACTCTTCACAGAACGCAATCGGAATAGCGCCCGCCCACATGTGTCTTGCCCTCGCATCTGCCCTCGGCGCGCTCCCCGTCGAGCGCGCCACTCCCAGCGACAACCGATACCGCCTTCCCTAGCGTGGATCGCGTCGCCCCGAGACTATTGCCGCGATATTAGTGACGGCTAGCGTTGCCTCTGCGCACAACGCTGCGTCACGAAACCCAGCCGTTCTTCGGTGCTGTAATGCCACGGCCAGCGCAAGCGCCGACTTCGCGTGCGCGCGTGCCTCTGCGTTGGGGCCACCCGCGAGTTCCGACGCCAGGAACGACTCGAGTAGCCGGCGAGCATCGGTTTCGCTTGGCCGCACGCCGTCGATCGGGGCGTGCTTGGACGGGTCGTAGACTACCTGAGCTAGCGAGATGACAACCTCTCTGCACAGGAGTCCGACCGTCTGGAACTGCTCTTCGGTCTCCGCCGTAGTCAATCGTGCCCGAATCTGCTCGACCGTTCGGTCGACCCTCGGCCAACCTGTCAGCTCAACCGGGGTCAACTCTCCCGTCCTGAGCCTTACGAGCAGCGGCTCGAATAGCGATGACAGGAAGCACCTTCGTGATTCGTAGGTCTGAAGCGATCCGTCACTCCATCGCGCGTACCAGTCCCAAAGATCGCCGAACGGGATTGTGTTCATGATTCCGCGGCGCGAGAGCTCCGCGGCGACGACCCCGTACTCACGCCGAAAGCCATCATTGACGCTCGGAATCCTGGAACCGCCCGTCGCGACGTCACTCATCACGTCCCGAAGGTGCTCAACGGCCTCGATCAACGCCTCATTCGTCACGCGACACGCCGACCCCTCTGAGGTTTGCATTAGCCCAGCAGGCACCACTCCGGGCGTTCGAAGATGCCTGTTGGCCGCTACGGTTGGCTACGGTCTCGCAGTCCCTTCACGTCCTACGCTGTCCACCGCGGACCATAGACAGAAAGTGCCCCAACGTCACCAACCCATTGAGGCGCTTCCTATTCACTTCTCGCGACATCCCTTGGCTTGCTCGGCTTGAATTCCTCGATTTCAGGCCCGCTCCGCTTGGGAACATTCTGCTCTATGCGATTCCCAAGGGCATCACGTCGGCTTCCCGGTTCGCCTCGGCCGCCGGCGGAGGGTGGCCACGCTCGCTTTGAGCTTTGCCTCCGGCTCGAGCAGGCGGTCGAGGTAGTGCTCGAGTTCCCGTCGGGCGTAGGCCCTCGGGCTGAGACGGAACAGCCGCGTGCGACTGACTGTCCGGGCCGTCACGAGGCCGTCGCGCTCGAGCGAGGTGAGCGCCTTCTGCACCGCCGAAAGGCTGATGCCCAGGACGCGAGCCAGTTCGCGGGCGAGGCTCTCGATCATCATCTGCAGGGCGAGAAGGACGCGCGTACGAGCATTGCTCGCGAACGGGCTCGTGGATGAAGTGACCTTCGTTGGTGGTCACATGACCACCATAGGTGGTCGTGCGCCATCCCCGGATTCGAGTCGGGTCCGGTCGGCTCGCGGCGCTCAAACGCACGGGACCACGCCCGAACGGCCGCGTGGTGCCGACACGCGGCTGTGCACCCTGGCGTCTGGCCTGGCACGCCTCGCGGGGTCCGGAACCGCTACTCGATCGGCGCGCCTTCGCGTCGTTGCGCTGCCGGTCGAGCCGCTCCGAGCGCTTCCCGGCGGGCCGCGAGGATCCAGGCCGCGACGGTCCCCGTCGCCCAGCGCGCGGCATCCGCCCAGTGGAACGGGTCGTTCGGGCCTTTCACACGGACCAGACCGCCGCCACCAGCATGAAGGCGCCCCCCAGTCGCAGCATCGTCGGAGACAGCAGTCCGCCGTCGCGACCACGCTTCGCGAACAGCAGTCGGTACGAGAACCAGGCCGGCGGCACCCCCAGCGCCAGCAGGATCGCGACGACGACGAAAATGCCCAGGATCACCGGCAGCATCTGGGGCGAGGTGAATACGCGCTGCGCCACCGAGACGGCGACGACATAAGTCGCCACGTAGAAGAAGAACAACGCGAGCAGCCCCATTCCGATGCCGACCAGCAGTTCGCTGCCGCGGCTGCTGGGCCGCAGGTACTTCTCGGGATCGAACAGGCGCACGGGACATCCTCCGTGGACGCTCGGGGGCGAGCCGACTGGCGGCCTGCGCCTGCTATCGGCCGATGGGAGGGTCGGCTATGGCAGTGTCACGGTCCGGCGCGTGATGCCTTCACATTTCAGGGCGACGCCCACGCCCCCGATCGTGCGGTGAGCGACCCGGTACCGGATCACGTTCAGCCGCACGGCCCCGGCCGGGAGGCTCATGTGCGTGAAATCCACTTTCGCGTGGCCGTCCGGGTCGCGCGCATCGCCGATACCGGGTGCGAGACCGCCGTTCACGTCGGAGTACGCGAAGGCGAATACCCGCACGCTCGTGTCGGTGCCGGCATCCGACCAGGTCACGATCAGGTCCGCGCCGCGCGGGATCACCTCGCCCTCCGAGGGGTACGAAAGCACCGGGGGCTTCACCGAGGTGAGGCTGTCCTCGAACGCCTCGATCTCGGCCGATCCGGAGACCTGAAAGCGGTGGCGCGCCACTCCGTCGAACGTGACGGGCGGGGAAGGTGGCACGTTGGTGACGGAGGTGTAGAGAAACCACGGCGTGCCGTAGACCGGCACCGACAGTCGGGCCAGCGTGTCGATGCCGGCCGCGAGCGGCGGCGATTGGGTCACTCGCACCGTTCCCGCATCGACGAATCGCGAGCCGACCTCGAACATGGCCGCCGCCATCGTCACGCCGTCCACGTCCATCGTCACGAGCTGGGTTCGCGGCTCGCCCCCCGTCGTGAAGAACTGCGCGCCTTCCACGGCCGACTGGCGCCAGAGCGCATAGAAGTCACCCGGATCACCGCCACCGGTCGTGCCAGCGCCGGGCTCGCCGGGTGCTGCCGGGTGGTGCTTGCCACAGCTCGTGAGCGTCGACGTGGCGAGCAGGAGCGACAGGATCAGCTTCGACGACATCCGCATGTCTGCGTCTCCCCCTGGACGGACGCCCGGCCCGGGGCCGCGGGCCAGGCCTCACCCTGCCCGTCGCAGGTCGAAGCCGAGTGTGACCTGCGGCCGGTCCCGCCGGGATTGGTCCGATGGGCCCATGGAGGCCCGCGACACCCGGCCTTCGCAGGCCGTCCGACCGGCGCACTGCGGCCGAAGGCGGCACCGCCAACACGAACGGCGCCGGGGCTCGCACCCCGGCGCCGTCGTTCGCTGCTCGCTTCGCGGGCGTCGCCCGCGCCGTCCTACATGTGCGCGACGATGTTGTCGCCGAACTCGCTGCACTTGATCTCGGTCGCGCCTTCCATCTGGCGCGCGAAATCGTAGGTCACGCGCTTGCTGCCGATCGCGCCGTCCATGCCCTTGATGATCAGGTCGGCGGCCTCGTTC
>CAZIXL010000039.1:0-11362 GCA_964542885.1 uncultured bacterium | reverse complement strand
CGCCTGCGCGGTCTCCAGCGCCAGCGCCCGGCTCTCGATCACGCACGGCGGGCCCCCTTTCGCGCCCGGGAACGGAGCGGACGCCGCGACGGCGTGGGCACCCGTGCGGAGGGCAGGGCGCAGAGTTCCACCCGCGGGATCGATCGGATCTCGCGCAGGCGCCTGCGGTCGGCGAGGACGGCCGGCTCGCGGTCGAGCGGCCCTCGCAGCAGCGCCAGGACCCGATCCACGTGCGGATTGTGCGAGCCCTCGCTGAGGGCGTACTCGATCCACTTGCCGTCGCGGCGGTCCTCGACCAGCCCCGCGTGCTTCAGGATCGCGAGGTGCTTGGAGACGGTGGAGGGGGCGAGGCCGAGCACCGCCTGCACCTGGCAGACGCACAGCCCACCCGCCTCGAGCAGCTTGAGGATGCGGGTTCGCGTCGGATCCCCGACGGCCTTCAAGGCGAGTTCGAAGTCACGCACGGACGGGCCTCCTGTGGTCATTTCGTCACATGACGAAATGTATTCGAGCGAGTTCCGGCCCGTCAACCCCGGGTGTGTCCCGCCGGCGCGCTCAGGCGCCGGCGGCGAGTGCCGGCGACGAGGACTCGAACACCTCGAGCACCGCCTCGACGACGGCGGCGACGGCCGGGCTCTCCGCACGGCGCTCCGGGACCACGAGCGTGCGCTCGCGACGGTGCAGGAATCCGTCCACGTGGTGCGTCACGAGCCGCCGTTCGCGCACGGCCTCGGCCACGACATCCCCCGACACGAACGCCACACCGTCTCCCCGGACCGCCGCTTCGAGGATCAGGTGCAGGTCGTCGATCAGCACGGCCCGGCGGAAGTCGCCGATCGCGCACCCGATTCGGGCCAGGTTGGCGTCGAGGAAGATGCGTGAGCAGCAGGCTTCGCGGCGATGCAACAGCGTCTGCGCGCACAGGCTCTCGATCGGGATCCGCGGCGCCGGCAGCCGCAGCGAGGGAGCGCTCACGAACAGCATCTCGTCGGCGGGGAGCGAGAACGTGCGAAAGCCCTCGAGCTCCGGTGGCGTGCAGTGCTCCGCGACCGCGACGTCGTAGCGCTCCTCGCTCACGCCCCGGAGGATGTCGTCCGGCGTGTCGAACAGGAACCGGATCCGGCTCATGTCCACGTCGTGCAGGATGAGCCGCCGCATGACCCCGGGCAGGTGCGCGACCCCGAACCCCGGGGTGCAGCAGAAGGAGAGCGCGCTGTGCCGGTTCAGGCCGTCCAGCCCCTCCTCGAGCTCCCGCTCGATGGCGAGCAGGTGTCGCGCCTTCTCGAGCACGAGCGCGCCGGCCGGTGTGGGGGCCAGCACGGGGCCCGAGCGATCCACGAGGGGGTAGCCGTAGTGCTCCTCCAGGAAGCGGATGCGCTTCGAGACCGCCGACTGGGTCAGGCACAGGCTCTCGGCGGCTCGCGAGAAGCTGCCCGCCGCGACCGCCGCGACCAGCGTTTCCAGATATTCGAGCTGCATGACCGCGCCTCTACAGGCCCATTCCAGCCGGGAATGGGCTCAGGAAAAGCATTCGTTGGGTGCTGCGGGATCCACCGTCGAATACTGCGAGAGGAAGGGTAGGGGATGCACTCGCCCGCCTCAATCGGGGGGCGAACGCGGAGAACGGAGGAACCATGCTTTCCAGAGTCCACCCATCGCTGCTCGCGTTCGCGGGCATCGTGCTGCTCGCTTCGATGACGTTCGGGAACGCGGCCGCCGGCCCGGTGATCGAGTTCGGGGAGAACGGCGGTTACCTGCAGATCGACCTCAAGGGCCAGGTGTACGTCGAGAACACGGATTTCGGAGCCGGGCGCGCCAGCCAGACCTCGAGAACGGACATCCATTTCCAGCGCGTGCGGCTCACCGCCACGGGGATGATGGACCAGACGTACGGCTTCAAGTGGCAGACGTGCGGCAACACCGGCTCCACCAAGACCCCCGTCGGTTACGGTCTCGCCGCGCAGGACGTGGACTGGAACGACCGCAATGTGCGGATCATCGACGCGTACGGCATCGCGAACTTCCGGCCCGAGTTGAACCTCAAGGTCGGGCTCACCAAGATCCCGCTCACCCGTGCGAACCTCGACGACTGCTTCTCTCCGCTCACGCTCGACCGCTCGATGTTCGTGTACACGGCGTACGGCAGTTCGCCGGCGAAGTTCAGTCGCGATATCGGCGTCGTGGCGTGGGGGCACTTCGTCCGCGACCGCGTGGGCTACTTCGCCGGCGCGTTCCAGGGCCGCGAAGGCTCGTCGTCGACCCAGATTCCGGTGTCGGCGAACCCCAAGCTCGTGGGCGTCACCGCCATCTCGAGCAACGCGCCGATGACGAACCCCGAGTACGTGGCGCGCGTCCACGTGGCCCTGCTCGATCCCGAGACGGGCTCCGGCTACGAGGGCACCCGCTTCGGCGACCAGCGCACGCTCACCATCGGCGGTGGCTTCGCGTACCAGGCCGACGCCGCGTTCAAGAACGTGGTGAACACGTTCTACTACGCCGACGGCAGCACCTCGACGACCCCGCCGAACCCGGCCGTCCAGACGCCCGCGGTACTGAAGGTCGTCGCGACGCCGACGAACGACGAGACGGTCGCGTATTCGGCGTTCGCGGCGGACGTCCTGTTCGAATACCCGTTCGAGGGGCTGGGCACGCTCACGCTGGGGGCGCAGTACCTGAAGGTCGACTTCGAGGACGCCTTCAAGACCAACGTCTCTTCGGGCGACCGGCTGGCCGTCATCACCGGACTGAACGGCCAGAAGCAGGGCCACTTCCTCAAGGCCGCGTACCTGCTGCCGTTCGCCGTGGCCGGTGACGGCCAGCTGCAGCCCTACGCCGTCTACGAGAGCTGGGATTTCGCCCACCTGCTCGGCTACAACGACCAGAAGGTGACCCAGAGCGGCGGCGGCCTGAACTTCTACGTGAAGCGGCAGGACGTGCGCCTCACCGGCGAGTACCTGTGGACTGCCTTCGGCGTGCCCACCGAACTCATCAACGGCCCGCGCAACGGTTCGGCGCTCGCGAAGGTGAGCGGGTTCGCCACGCTCCGGCTGATGACGCAGTTCGTCTTCTAGCGCGCCGCGCCGGCGCCGCCGTGGAGACGGCCCGGGATTGCCTCCCCCGGGCTCGAGGGGGGCCGCCGTGGAAGGACTGCGGCGGCCACCCGCCCTGCCGAGTGGCCGGACGTGGGGCCCGGAGGGAAAGAAATCGAGCCCCGGCAGGTCGCCCTGCCGGGGCTCTCAAGTTGGTAGCGGGGGCTGGATTTGAACCAGCGACCTTCGGGTTATGAGCCCGACGAGCTACCAGACTGCTCCACCCCGCAACTGAAGGTGCAAACTAGCGGCCGACCCCGCGGGTGTCAAGCTGACCGCCCCCGGAGTGCGGCCCGGCGCGGCCTTCCGAGCCCGCGGCGCGAGCCGGGCCGACACGGCTTCGCAGGGTCCACCTTGCGCCTTTCGAACGCGTTGCGCCGGCGGCGGGGCCGCCGGTATGCTGCGCGGCCTGACCGGGGCTTTACCCACCACCCGAGCATCCCGTACTCACGATTTCACGGAGGTTTCCGTTGATGCGTTTCCGTCCCGGGGTCGTCCTGGGGCTCGCGCTGGCCTGCCTCGCCGTCCTCCCGGCGAACCGGGCCTGGGCCGCGGCCGATGTCCACCGCTTGAACCTCATGCTCGCGGGCATCCCGACGAGCGTCGACGGCAGCGACTTCAACGACGCGATCGATCGGTACAACCACACGAAGCTGGATCCGATCGGCTACGAGCGCCTCAAGTCCCTGTCGTTCGCCTGGCAGTTCGACGGCGAACTGCGCTACTTCGTCCGCCCGAACTTCGCCGTCACCGCGGGTGTCTCGCAGATGCGTGCGTCCGAGCATCGCGAGTACCTGCCCAGCATCACGACCGCCGTCAACCTGCACACCGAGATCCTCACCGCGCCGGTGCACGTGGGCATGGCCTACTACCTGCAGCCTTACAACCAGGGTGACTTCCAGGCTCGCGCGTACTTCGGTGGCGGCATGCTGCAGTACACGCATTCGCGCGTGCGCTTCGACCAGGTTCTCGCCATGGCCGAGTACGACTCGGCGCTCGTGGCCTACACGGGCGGTTCGCAGAGGACGTCGCTCACGCAGGACGCGACGGGCTACTACGGCGAGTTCGGTGCGCACATGTTCTTCGCGAGCCGCTTCTCGGCGCTCGTCGCGGTCCAGTACCGCAGCGGCGTGCTCCGCGGCCTGCGGCTCGAGCAGGCCACGGTCAACGGTCAGCCGGTGGGCGCGCCGTACCAGGAGGTCACGAACCCCGACGGTTCCGAGTTCCAGGTGGACATGGGGGGCATCGGGGTGAAGATGGCGGTCGGCATCGGCTTCTGACGCCGGCCGCGCGCGACGACGAGGGGCGCTCCACCCGCGGGTGGAGCGCCCCTCGCGTGTCGCGGGCTTTCAACGCGCTGTCGAGTCGGCCACGCCCTTGCCGAGCCGGTAGATGATCTCGTTCGGCCGCGCGAGCCCCTGCTGGCGCAGCACCTGCTCGGCGTGCTCCGCGCGGCTCTTCGGGTCGTTGAGCTGGGTCTCGAGGTCGCGCGTCTCCGCCTGCACCCGCGCCACCTCGGCGTCGGTCTCGGCCAGCTCGTGCTTGAGCCGCGCGATGCGCCACAGGCTGTGGTCCGAGAAGAGGGCCGTGTAGACGAGCCAGCCCGCGACGCCGAGCAGCGCCCAGCGCAGCCACGGCCTGGGGGTCCCGCCCCGGCCGTACGGCGAACGCAACGGCCGGCTCAGCACGCGCGCGGTGATGTCCCTCGGCTTCACGACGACCTCCCTGTCCCGCGGTCCCGCGCGGCGCGCGGGACCGGTTTCGTGCGGCACCCGTCCGGGGCGCCGCGAGCGACCGCGATACTAGCGCAACGCCCGGAACGCGGCGCGCCCCGGGTATTTCGCGCTGTCGCCGAGCTGGTCCTCGATGCGGAGCAGCTGGTTGTACTTCGCCACGCGGTCCGTGCGGCACAGCGAGCCGGTCTTGATCTGGCCGGCGTTCGTGGCCACGGCGAGGTCGGCGATCGTCACGTCCTCGGTCTCGCCCGATCGGTGCGAGATCACGGCCGTGTAGTTGGCGCGGTGCGCCATCTGGATCGCCGCGAGGGTCTCGGTGAGCGTGCCGATCTGGTTCACCTTCACCAGGATCGAGTTCGCCGTCTTCTCGCGGATGCCGCGGGCGAGCCGCTCGACGTTCGTCACGAACAGGTCGTCGCCCACGAGCTGGATCCTGTCGCCCAGCTTCTGGGTCATGAGCAGCCAGCTCGCCCAGTCGTCCTCGGCGAGCCCGTCCTCGATGCTCACGATCGGGTACTTCGCGACGAGGCCGGCGTAGTAGTCGACCATCTCGGCGCCCGTGAGCTTCTTGCCACCCTCGCCCTCGAGCACGTAGTGGCCGTCCTTGTAGAACTCGCTCGACGCGGGGTCGAGCGCGAAGGCCACCTGCTCGCCGGGCTTGAAGCCGGCCTTCTCGATCGCCTCGACCAGCACGACGAGGGCCTCCTCGTTCGACTTGAGGTTCGGCGCGAAGCCGCCCTCGTCGCCGACCGAGGTGGACAGCCCGCGCTTCTTGAGCACGGACGCGAGCGTGTGGAACACCTCGGCGCCCCAGCGCAGGCCCTCGCGGAAGGACGTCGCGCCGAGCGGCACGATCATGAACTCCTGCAGGTCGACGTTGTTGTCCGCGTGCTTGCCGCCGTTCAGCACGTTCATCATCGGCACCGGCAACTGGTGCGCGTGCACCCCGCCCAGGTGCCGGTAGAGCGGCACCTCGAGCGCGGCCGCCGCGGCGTGCGCCACGGCCATGGACGTGCCGAGGAGCGCGTTGGCTCCGAGCCGGCCCTTGTTGGGCGTGCCGTCCATCTCGAGCAGCCGGGCGTCGACGCCCGCCTGGTCGTATGCGTCCATGCCCGCCAGCGCCGGGCCCAGCGATTCGTTGACGTGCTGCACCGCCTTGAGGACGCCCTTGCCCTTGTACCGGGAGGCGTCGCCGTCGCGCAGCTCGACGGCCTCGTGTTCGCCCGTGGAGGCCCCCGAGGGGACCGCGGCCCGCCCGAGGGCGCCGCCCTCGAGGAGGCACTCGACTTCAACCGTGGGATTGCCCCGAGAATCGAGGATTTCCCGTGCGTGCAACGCCGTGATGGTCATCATGGCCGGCAGGCTAGGAGGGGGCCCGGGGAGCGTCAAGGAGCGGCCTCCGGCAGGGGGGCGGCGGACGTCCCGGGACCGCAATTCGCCCGGTCCGGGGGGCCGAATCTTGACCGCGCCGTGACCGCGTCCCTAAGGTGCCCCGCCATGAAACTTTGCCCTGCAGGGGCGCGTAGGCGGGCTCGGGTGCTGGGAACGTGAGCGGCGAGGATGCGGATCTCATTCGACGCAGCCTCGCAGGCGACCAGAGAGCCTGCCGGGACCTCGTCCTTCGCTACCAGCGCCAGGTGTACTCGGTGCTCATGAGGGTGGTGCGCAGCCCCCAGGACGCCGAGGACCTGACCCAGGACACCTTCGTCCGGATGTTCCGGGCGCTGGATCGATACGACCCCGAACGGCCGTTCACGGCCTGGCTGTTCACCATCGCGACCCGCCTCGGCATCGACCACCTGCGGCGGCGGCGCGTGAAAACGGTCTCGCTGAACGTGTCGGAACCGGGGTCGACGGAAGAACGCACGATCGACGTCGAGGACCCGGGGCTGCACCCGGACGAAATCGCCTCGCACGCCGAGGAGGAGGTCCGGGCCCAGGACCTCATCGATTCCCTGCCGGAGCACTACCGGATCGTGGTGGTCCTCCGGCACCAGCAGGACCTGTCGTACGAGGAGATCGCGGAAGCGCTCAACATGCCTCTCGGAACCGTCAAGGCCCGGATCCATCGGGCGCGCGCACTGCTCAAGGACAAGCTCGAAGGCGCCTCGTCATGACCCGCTGCCCCGATTTCGAACTCCTCCAGGACTACCTCGACGGCGAAGTGGTGCCCGAACAGGCGCAGGCCATCGAGGCCCACCTCGCCGGCTGCGCCGACTGCGCCCGCGAGCTGGCGAGCTACCGGCTCGTCTTCGAGCGCCTCGAGAGCCTGCCGCTCTTCGATCCCAGCCCCCAGCTCGTCGAGCGCGTGCTCGCGCAGGCCATGCCCGCTCACCCGGCGCGCTGGGTGAAGGCCGCCGGCTGGGCCTACGCTGCCGCGCTCGTCGCGACCGTCGGCGGCCTGTTCGCGGCCTCGTTCAACCCGGCCGCGCGCGCCTGGATGGCCGGGCTCGGCGGCGAGGCGGCCAAGTCGGTCGTGCGCTCGTTCCTGTTCGTCGTCCAGTCGATCAACGACGGGCTCGTGCAGACCTTCGAACTCGTCGGTTCGCGTGGCGAGTGGCTGCGCTCCCTGCCGGTGCTGCACGCGCTCGTGAAGCCGCTTTCGCAGCCGGTGGTGCTGTTCACGATCTGGGCCGCCGTCGTCGCGGGCGTCGCCCTGATCTGGTGGATGCGGCCGCGCACCGGCCGCGCCGTGAGGGGGCGCCACCATGTCGGCATCCTGGGCTTCTAGCCTGCTGCGGCGCGCGCTGCCCGCCGCAGCCGCACTCGCGATCCTCGCCGGCACCGCCCATGCGCGCGTGCGCATCGAGGTGGATGCCAACGACTCGGGCAAGGTCGTGCGCAGCGTGCACATTTCCGGCGACGGCGTGACCGTGGAACGTGGCGGCGTCGTGAGCGACTCGGCCTCGTGGGACGACGGCTCGGTCGTGGTCGACAACGGCGCCGGGATGGTGCGGCTCTTCTCGGACGCGCGCGTGCAGCGTGGCGACCGGCTCGACGGCGACGTGGTCGCGGTGTTCGGCAGCGTGCACGTGGCCGGCCACGTGACCGGTTCGGTCGTCGCGGTGTTCGGCTCGGTCGACTTCGAGCCCGGCGCGAGCGTCGAGGGCGACGCGGTCGCCGTCGGCGGCACGGTGCAGGACCGCGACGGCGTGCGCGTGGGCGGGCAGACCGTGTCGATCGGGCTCGCGCCGTTCACGTTCGGCCTGCCGGGCATCCCGGTGATGCTGAGCATGCTGGCGCTGGGCTGGATCGTGACGGTGTTCTTCGGCTGGATCTTCGCCGCGCTCTTCCCCGAGCGCCTCGCACGCGTCGCGGTCACCTCGTCGCGTCGCACGCTGCTCTCGCTGCTGCTCGGCGTGACGTCGTTCCTGGCGATGCCGCTCGTCGCGATCCTGCTGATCGTGACGGTGGTCGGCCTGCCGATCGGGATCATGCTGCCGCTCGCCTACCTGGCGCTCACGTACGCGGGCCAGATCGCGGGCAGCTACGTGCTCGGCTCCAAGCTCGTGCGCCGGCCGCTCGGCGCGCCGGGCGCGATGCCTGCCATCGTCGCGGGCAACCTGCTCGTCGGCGCGTTCTTCGTCGTGGGCGTGGTGCTGTGGAGCAGCCCCGGCGTCATGCGCACGATCGCCGTCTTCTTCCACCTCGTCGGCCTGCTCGTGATCGTCGGCCTCTCGATGATCGGGACCGGGGCCTTCCTCCTCTCGCGCCTGGGCACGCGGCCGGCGTGCCTGGAGGACGGCGAAGCGCCCGCCACCGGCCCCGCGGCCTCGATGCCGCCGGAGACGATCACCGGCTAGGGCCAGCGCCCTCGCGTCTCGATGCCGCCCCGGGTGGGAACGCCCGGGGCGGTTTCGCGTGTGGGGGCAATGGCCCCGGCCGCGGCCCCGAACCCGTCCGGAGGGGGCCTGCGTCCCCCGGCCGCGGGCCGGCGCCCCAGCCGTAACTGCAAGCACGGCAACCGCTCGGGTGCCCGCGGGTCGCCTCACCCGGCGCGCTGCCGAACGCACGCCCGTGGCACGAGGCTCGCGATACAGGTCCGGCATGACGACCTTCCAGCGCAGCAGCGGCCTCGCGGCCCTCGCCCTCCTTGCCGGAGCGGTCGTCACCCTTTCGGCGCCGGCCGGCGCCAACGAGCTGGGCACCGCGATCCGCCCCTCGAGCTTCCGGGTCCACGACGCCGCCGAGACGCTGCGCGACTACTGCCGCACGACCGACGACGGCCGGCTGGTCTTCACCGCCCCCGGCGGCGCGAGCTGGGAGCTGGTCACCTCGATCGACGACCCCGCGATCGCCAACCGCGGCGACGGCGCGTTCCACCCGTTCGATGTCGCGCAGGTCGAGGCCGCGCTCGCGGGGGTCCGCTACCCGCTCGGGCGCGTCGCCGCCGAGGTCTTCGTGCTCCCGTTCCCGCGTCGCGCCGGCCTCGAGTCGGCCGCCGGCCCCGGCATGATCCTGCTGTCGCCCGGCGTGCGCGAGATGGCCGCCGAGCAGCAGCAGGCCGAGTTCGTCCACGAGCTGGGCCACGCGGTGCAGTACGCGCTCATGCCCGACACCGACGTGCAGGCGTGGGCGCGCTACCGCGCGCTGCGCGGCATCGAGGACGACGCGACCTACTCGGGCGCTTCGATCCACGCGAACCGCCCGCACGAGATCTTCGCCGAGGACTTCCGCGCGCTGTTCGGTCCCGCCGCCGCGACCTCGGCCGGCACGATCGAGAACGCGGCGCTGGCCTACCCGACGCAGGTCGAGGGGCTGCCGCAGTTCTTCTTCGCCCTCACCGACGCCGCCCCGCTGCCGGGTTCGCTCACCGTGCTGGGCAGCACGTCGCGCGGCACCGTGCAGCTGGTTCGCCAGGGCCGCCCGCCCGTGACGCTCGACCTGTTCGACGTGACCGGCCGCCGCCTGGTGTCGCTGCGGCCGAGCTTCGACATGTCGGGCTCGACCTGGACGTGGGACGGCCGCGACGCCTCCGGCGCGATGGTCCGCGGCGCGGTCGTGTTCGCCCGCGCCCGCGACGGCGAGGGTGGCGTCGCGCGCATCGTCCGCCTGCCCTGACGGCGGCGGGCGGCCCGTCCTCGCTCAGCGGCCGGGCAGGTCCTCGGGCACGAACTCGTCGCTCACCGCGCGCGCGCGCGAATCGCCCAGGCCGGCGATGTTGCGCACCGCGTCGAACAGGGCGCGCGGCAGCGCGGTGATCGCGCCGAAGCCGCCGCCCTTCTGGCCGCGCACCTCGCCCGAGAGCCAGCCCTCGACCTCCTCGGCGTCCTCGACGCTGATCGGTTTCAACGTCACCGACAGCACGACGAAGTAGGTCGCGCCGCGCGGCAGGCGTTCGCTTTCGGGAAACGTCATCGCGATCGGGCGCGAGAGCGCCAGCTCCAGCGAGTCGACCGTCCCCGCCGACCACGGCGGGACGCCCGCGCGCTCGAGGCTCCACGCCTGCGCCCACACGTCGTGGCGGATGCGCACCGTGGCGTCGATCGAGCGCTCCACGCGGTCGAACCAGCCCGTGCGCTTGCGCCACAGCTCGGCGTGCAGCTCGAGTGTCGCCGGCATGCCGCGCTCCAGGCTCTGTTCGACACGGTCCTCGAGCGGGTCGTCGAGCCGGAACACCACGCCGAGCCGGCCCGACGCCTCGCGCGTGGGCGTGACCGACGCGAAGTCGATCGCGCGCGCGGGCGTGGCGGCGAGCGTCGCGAACAGGGCCGCGGCGAGCGCGGTCCGGAGCCGGGCGGGGTCGGGGAGCCGGGGAGGCACGGGAGGTCCGGGGTCCTACGTCGGCCGGCCGCGGGAGAGGCGAACGCGCATCGTCAGAAGGGCCGGTTGAGCCGAAAACCGACGACGACGTCGGAGCCGGCGTCCTGCAGGTTGCGGGCGACCGTGACGCGCACGTCGTCCTCGGACGTGGCCAGGCCGATGCCGCCGTCCACGGCGAGCCGCTGCGAGGCCAGGTCCCAGCCGTGGTCGCCGCTCCACGCGCGGCCCGCGTCCACGAACACGATCGCGTGCAGCCCGCCCTCGACGCCGCGCGTGCGCAGCTGCCACAGGCCCACGGTGTACTCGGCCTGCGCGAGCGCGATCTGGTCGCCCTCGAAGGTGTCGATGCCGTGGGCGCGCAGCCCGTCGACGCCGCCGAGCGTGAAGCGTTCCTGCGGCGGCAGCGTGCCGGCGAGCCGCGAGCCGCCCACCGCGCGCAGCGCCAGCGTCGCCGCGGGGGAAAGCCGCACGACGCTGCGCACGTCGGCCAGCGCCCGCGTGTAGTCGAAGTCGCCGCCCAGCCCGCCGCCCGCGCGCTGGACCTCGATCCAGTGGTAGAGCCCGGCGCGCATCGACCGCGTGTGGTGCGCCATGCGCTCGAGCCGCAGCAGCGCGCGGTGCGACTCGCCCTCGTCGATCGCCGGGTTCGCCCGCAGCGGGCGGCTGTTGCGGAGCCACGAGTGCACATGCGCGCTCGAGGCGAGCGTGCGGTACTCGTCGCGGCGCAGGTGCACGCTCACGTGTAGCCGAGGCTCGCGAGCTTCTTCAGCGCTT
>CAZIXL010000038.1:8419-11422 GCA_964542885.1 uncultured bacterium | reverse complement strand
CGTCGGGGCTGCGGGCGCGCCGGTCCGCTCCGCCCCCGAAGCCGTATCCGAATCGGTTCAGTCGCGCCGCCCAATCCGGCCGGGCCCACGCGCCTCGCGAAGCGCCGCCCCGCGCGACCGGGCACTCCGTCTCACCTCCCGGGCCGGAGCCGTCGCTGGCACGTCCGATGCGGCTTTCCGGCACGTTCCGGCGCGGGGTGCGGGCGTCCATGCCCGATCGGCCCGCGTCGGCGAGCCGCCGGCCCCGGACCGTGGGCCGCGTACGTACAGGAGACCCGTCATGGCGAAATACAGGATCGCGTGGCTGCCGGGGGACGGCATCGGCGTCGAGGTCATGGACGCCACCCGGCTGGTGCTCGACCGCGTCGGTTTCGACGCCGAGTACGTCCACGGGGACATCGGGTGGGATTTCTGGTGCCGCGAAGGGGACGCCTTCCCGGCGCGCACCGTGGAGCTGCTCCGCAATGTCGACGCCGCGATGTTCGGCGCGATCACGTCGAAGCCCGTCAAGGACTCGGAGCGGGAGCTGTCGCCCTCCCTGCGCGGGCACGGACGCGTGTACCGCTCGCCGATCGTGCGCATGCGGCAGCTGTTCGACCTGTACGTGTGCCTGCGTCCCTGCAAGGCGTACGACCGCAACCCGCTCAACTACAAGGAAGGGATCGACCTCGTCGTGTTCCGCGAGAACACCGAGGACCTGTACGCGGGCGTCGAGTTCAACACCGTGCCCGACCGGCTGCGCGACACGCTCCTCGAGCTGTCGCCGCCCTTCAAGGCCTTCGCGCAGGTGCCCGGCGACCAGTACGCGGTCTCGTGCAAGGTCAACACGCGGAAAGGCTCGGAGCGCATCGTCCGGGCGGCGTTCGACTACGCGCGCGAGCACGGGCGCAAGAAGGTCACCGTCGTGCACAAGGCCAACGTGGTGCGGGCGACGGACGGGCTGTTCCTCGAGACCGCGCGCCAGGTGGCGAAGGACTACCCGGACGTCGTGATGGACGACGCCAACATCGACGCGATGACGATGTGGCTGCTCAAGAACCCGTTCAACTACGACGTGCTCGTCGCCCCGAACCTGTACGGCGACATCGTCTCGGACCTGTGCGCCCAGATGGTCGGCGGCCTCGGCTTCGGCTGCTCGGGCAACATCGGCGAGAAGCTGGCGGTGTTCGAGCCCACGCACGGCTCGGCCCCCAAGCACGCCGGCAAGCAGAAGGCCAACCCGATCGCCACGATCCTCGCCGCCAAGATGATGCTCGACTGGCTCGGCGAGAAGGAGATGGCGAAGCGGATCGAGGACGCCGTCGCGAGCGTCGTGCGCGAGGGCAAGGTGCGGACGTACGACATGGGCGGCGCGGCGACGACGGTGCAGATGGCCGAGGCCGTGGGCCTGCGGATCGGCGCGCCGGTCGGCGCCCAGGGAGGTGGACGATGAAGGGCGAGGGCATGAAGCGTTCGACGATGCTGAAGACGGCGATCCTGGAACGCCGCGCGGTCACGGTCGTGGGCTGCCACGACGCGTTCAGCGCCCGGCTCATCGAGCAGGCGGGTTTCGAGGCGATCCAGGTGTCGGGCTTCGGCCTCGCCGCCTCGCTGCTCGGCAAGCCCGACGTGGGGCTCGTGCAGATGCAGGCCGTGCTCGACATGACGTGGAACATCGCGCAGGCGGTGGCGATCCCGGTGATGGCCGACGTCGACACGGGCGGCGGCAACGCGGTGAACGCCGCGTGGATCACCGAGCGGCTGCTGGCCATGGGCGTCGCGGGCATGAACCTCGAGGACCAGGTGTTCCCCAAGCGCTGCGGGCACATGGAGGGCAAGGAGGTCATCCCGGCCGCCGAGATGGCGGGCAAGATCCGGGCGTGCGCCGACGTGCGCGATCGCCTCGATCGCGACTTCGTGATCAACGCGCGCACCGACGCGTTCGCGCCCATGGGGCTCGACGAGGCGATCCGCCGCTGCAACCTCTACCTGCACGCCGGCGCCGACCTCGCGTTCATCGACGGCATCCGCACGAAGGCCGACATCCAGCGGGCCGTGAGCGAGGTGAAGGGGCCGCTGTCGGTCAACCTGATGGACGCGGTCTCGGGCGTGAAGACCGAGCTGGTGCCGATCCCCGAGCTGGCGCGCATGGGCGTGGGTCGCGTGTCGATCCCGGTCGCCTCGATCATGGTCGTGCACCGCGCGCTCGCGGACTTCTTCAAGGCGCTCAAGGCCTCGCCGACGGGCACGCTCGCGGGCGAGACGAAGTGGGTGCCGACGTTCGCCGAGTTCACGCAGGCCGTGGGCCTGCCCGAGTACCGCGCGCTCGAGGAGCAGTACCTGCCGAAGGAACGGTTCGAAACGAAGTACCAGCACCTCGCGAAGCTGGGCGCCTGAGCGCCGGCCGCCCCAGGGAGGAATCGCCGTGGGCATGACCTACGTACAGAAGCTGCTCGCGCGCGCGTGCGGTCGCGCCGAGGTCGCGGTGGGCGAGGTGCTCGAGCCCCCCGTGGACCTGGCGATGTCGCACGAGAACGCGGCACTCGTCCTCAACCAGTTCGCCGAGATCTTCGCCGGCACGGGGCGCGAGCCCCGCGTGTGGGATCCCGGCCGCATCGCGATCGTGTTCGACCACCGCGTGCCGGCCGAGTCGGCGAAGACGGCCACGAACCAGAAGAAGGTGCGCGACTTCGTGCGCGCGCAGGGCATCCGCCGCTTCCACGACGTGCGCGGCGACACGGGCGGCATCTGCCACCAGGTGCTGCCCGAGAACGGCTACGTGCTGCCGGGCCAGGTCGTGGTGGGCACCGACAGCCACACGACCACGCACGGCGCGCTCGGCGCGTTCGCGTTCGGCATCGGCGCCACCGAGATGGCGTCGGTCTGGACGCTGGGGCGCATCCTCAACGTCGAGGTGCCCGGCACGATCCGCGTGAACGTGAACGGCCGGCTGCGCCCGGGCGTCTACCCCAAGGACGTCGTGCTCGCGATCGTGGGCCGGCTCACCGCCGAGGGCGCCAACTA
>CAZIXL010000038.1:0-8409 GCA_964542885.1 uncultured bacterium | reverse complement strand
GGTGATCGAGTTCCACGGCGAGGCCATCCGGGCGATGCCGACTTCGGGCCGGCTCGTGCTCTGCAACATGGCCGTCGAGGCCGGCGCCACGGCCGGCGTCGTGCCCCCCGACCGGGAGACGCAGCGCTACCTGAACGAGGTGGCGGGCGTGTGGAAGACGTTCGACTTCTTCGGACCCGACGCCGACGCGGCGTACGAGCTGGAGCTGGACCTCGACGCGTCGACGCTCGAGCCGCAGGTGGCCGCGCCGCACACGGTGGACCACGTGAAGCCGGTCGGGGAGGTGCTCGGCACCCGGGTGGACCAGGTCGTGATCGGCTCGTGCACGAACGGGCGGCTCGACGACCTGCAGGTGGCGGCGAGGATCCTGAAGGGCCGCCGCGTCGCGGAGGGCACGCGCATGCTGGTGTTCCCCGCCTCGTGGCGCATCTACCACGAGGCGCTGCGTTCCGGCGTGATCCAGGACCTGGTCGAGGCCGGCGCGGTCGTGTGCAACCCCGGGTGCGGCCCGTGCCTGGGCGTCCACCAGGGCGCGCTCGCCGACGGCGAGGTGGCGCTCGCCACCACGAACCGCAACTTCAAGGGCCGGATGGGCAACCCGAAGGCCGAGGTCTACCTGTGCTCGCCGGCGGTCGCCGCCGCGAGCGCGGTCGCCGGGGTCATCACCGACCCGCGCGTGGGGCAGGAAGCGCGAGAGGAGGTGCTGGCATGAGCCGCGGCACGGTCGTCTTCAAGGTCGGCGACGACGTGTCGACCGACATCCTGTACCCGGGGCGCTTCATGGCCACGGTGCTGCCCACCGAGACGCCGCAGTACGCGTTCGCGGACCACGCCGAGTTCAACGCGAAGCTGCGCGCCGGGCAGGTGCCCGCCGGCGGGGTGATCCTGGGCGGCGCCAACTTCGGCTGCGGCTCCTCGCGCGAGCAGGCGGCGTCGTGCCTGAAGGGCCACGAGCTGGTCGTCGTGGCGAAGGGATTCGCCCGCATCTTCCTGCAGAACGGCATCAATCTCGGGCTGCGCATGGTGCACTGCCCGGGGATCGAGGCGGCCGAGGGCGACGAGCTGGAGGTGCGCGACGATTCGGTCGCCAACCTTACCAGCGGCCGTACGTTCCCGGTCGTGGCGCTGCCGAAGGCCCGGCAGGCCATCATCGACGCCGGCGGTCTCGTGCCGTACACCCGCCGGCTGCTGCTCGAGCGCGAGGCGCTCCCGGCCGGCTGACGCGCGCCGGGCCGGTGGAACGCGGGGCGGGGATTCGGCTATGGTCCCCGCCTCGTCCCATTTCTCCCACTTCTCGAGGTCCCACTTGCCTTTCGCCCACCTCGGCCTGCCCGCGCCCCTTCTCAAGGGCATCCGCGCGGCCGGCTACACCGAACCGACCCCCATCCAGCAGCGCGCGATCCCCATCATCCTCGAGGGCCACGACCTGATCGGTGCCGCCCAGACCGGCACCGGCAAGACCGCCGCGTTCGTCCTGCCCATGCTCGCGCGGCTGCTCGAGGGCTTCCACGCGCTGCGCGCGCTCGTGCTCGTGCCCACGCGCGAGCTGGCGGCGCAGGTCGAGACGAACGCGCGCGACTACGCCCGCTTCACGCGCGTGCGCGTCGGCGTGTGCTACGGCGGCGTGCCGATCGGTCCGCAGGAACGCATGCTCCGCCACGAGGGCGTGGACCTGCTCGTCGCCACGCCCGGCCGGCTGCTCGACCTGCACGGGCGCCAGAGCGTCACGTTCGAGGACATCGAGGTGCTGGTGCTCGACGAGGCCGACCGCATGGTCGACATGGGCTTCGCCCCGGACCTGCGGCGCATCCTCAAGCTGCTGCCGACGAACCGGCAGACGCTCATGTTCAGCGCCACCATGCCGCCCGACCTCAACAAGGTCGCCAGCGAGGCGCTGGTGGATCCGAAGCGCGTCGACCTCGCGCCGCCGTCCAAGCCGGCCGCCGGGATCACGCAGGCCGTCTACCCGGTGCCGCGGCACCTCAAGCTCGACCTGCTCGACCAGATGCTGCAGGACTCGGCGGTCGGCAGCGCGATCGTGTTCACGCGCACCAAGCACGGTGCCGACCGGCTGGCCCGCCAGCTGAAGGCGCGCGGGCACAGCGTCGCCGCGCTGCACGGCGACCGCACGCAGAGCCAGCGCGAACGCGCGCTGTCGGACCTCAAGCGCGGCCGGGTCGAGATCCTGGTCGCGACCGACATCGCCTCGCGCGGCATCGACGTGAACGACATCTCGCACGTGGTGAACTTCGACGTGCCGCACAGCCCCGAGGACTACGTGCACCGCATCGGCCGCACGGGCCGGGTCGAAGCGGTGGGCGACGCGTTCACGCTGATGAGCCCCGAGGAGAAGTCCGAGGTCGTGGCCATCGAGCGCTTCCTGGGGCGCGCGCTGCCGCGCGTCACGTTGCCCGACTTCGACTACAAGCGCTCGGTCGCCTCCATGCCCCCGCCGCCGCGGCGCGAGTCCCACGAGCGCGGACGTGGCCGCGACGAGGGTTCGCGCGGCGGTGCGCCGCGCCGTGGCTCCGCGCTGCCGCCGTTGCCGGGCATCACGCGCGCGGGCGAGGGCGGTTCCGAGTCCCCGTCGCACGGCCGCCGGCCGCAGCGCGGCGCCCCGGGCCGCCGCCGCCGGATGTAGGTCGCGGGCTTCCACCCACTTTCGGGGCCGCACGCGGGCGCGAAAAGCCGATCTCGCAACGCGCGGGGAAAACGACCCGCGCGGCGGCGCAGAATTCCTGCGCCCTTCGCGGCCGAGACGCGCTGGGCGCTGGATCGCGCGCCCCGGCGTGCCGATGAAGGGATCGAACTCGCGGACTGATCCGGGGTATGTTCCCGCGAAACCACGCCGACCTCCCCACCGGTCCAGCGCTCCGTTCACCCACCAGGCTTCTCGAGCGATTGCATCGAGGTGACGCCGGAGGTCCACATGCGTCCTGCGCTTCTTCGCCGGATCTTTCCCATCCTCGCCCTGTCCACCGTTGCCGCGTTCGCGGTGCCCGCGCACGCGCAGGCCCTGCGCCCCGCGCCCGGCCGCACGGCGCAGCCCGCCACGCGCACGCCGGAAGAGCAGCTCTGGTACGACCGGCTCCTCGCCGCCATGGACGGCAGCGCCGTGCTGGTCGAGAACGCCATGACGACCGGCGACGCCTACGACCTCGGGCGATTCGGCGGCGACTACATCGAGGCGCTGATCGTCGCGTACCGCGCGACGGGCGACAAACGCTTCCTCGACCGGGTGTACGAGCTGACCCAGCTGGCGCGCGGCTCGCTGCGCGACGCGTGGCTCGACGGCACCACGGACGGCTACACGAGCTGGCTGTGGCTCATCGACCCGACCAACGCCACCTACTACGGCAAGGACATCAACTGGCTCGACGAGTCGATCACGTCGGGGAACGTGGCGCTGTGGACCTGGGCGCTGGACCGGAACCGCGGCCTCGATTCGCGCTACGGCCCCGCGGCCGACTTCTGGCGCGACTGGCTCGAGAACAACTTCCTCGCCAAGTGGTACGCGCGCGCCGGCGGCAACCCGCTCACGGCCTGGAACACGCCGTTCGCGGCCTTCTACAAGCCTGACTGCGAGCCGCGCTCGGCCAACTGGCGCCTGGCGCACTACCTGTGGCTCGTCACCGGCAACACGTTCTATCGCGACCGCCAGGACCAGATCGTCACCGAGCTGGCGGGCGCGAACCACGTGAACCCGGCGCACCCGAGCGCGATGCGCTGGACCAAGGAGACGGACCCCGCCTCGACCAACTGGCAGCCCGTCAACTACGCGAACTACTACATGCGCGCCGTGATCGAGATGAACCTCGAGGGCATGCCGTACTTCTCGGACCCGGTCAACATGAAGCGCTTCGCGGGCACCTGGCGGGACGTCGTGTACGCGGCCAGCATGCCGGCCCGGACGACGATGACGAACACGGTGAACGGCGACGGCTCGACGGGCTTCGCGCTGTACGCGTTCAACGCGTTCTCGACCTGGGACTCGACGGGCTTCCTGATGAACCTCGCGAACGCCTCGATCGTCGGCGCCGGCAACTACGCCGGCGGCGGCACCTCGAAGGCCGCGCGCAACGACGTGTACCTGTCCGCGTACGCGCTGCTCGCGCTGAGTCCCGAGGGCACGACGGCGACGACCGTCGCGCGGTTCGACGCGACGCCGCAGGACGACGGCAGCGTGCGCGTCGAGTGGACGCTCTCGGGCGCCGATCCGAGCACGCGCACGAACCTGTACCGGGTGACCGGCGGCATCGAGCGCACGCTCGTCACGACCGCGCCGCTCGAGGGCCCGGGCCCGCACGTCGTCGTGGACCCCGATCCCGGCACCGACGGCGCGCTCGGCTACGCGCTCTACGAGCTGACCGACGGCGGCGAGCAACTTCTGCAGAATCTCGACGTGGCCCGCACCGGGTCCGGCCCGACGGGCACGACCGGCCTGCAGCTGGCGCCGCTCGCGCCCAACCCGTTCGAGGCCTCGACGCGCATCGCGTTCGACCTGCCGCGCGCCACGCACGTGCGCGTCGCGGTGCTGGACGGCTCCGGGCGCCTGGTGCGCGAGCTCGAGAACGGCGACCTGGGCGCCGGGCCGCACTCGCGCAGCTGGGACGGCCTCGACGCGCAGGGCAGGCCCGCCCCGAGCGGCGTCTACTACGCGAGCGTCGAGACCCCGC
Organism: uncultured bacterium; assembly: GCA_964542885.1. Taxonomy (GTDB): domain Bacteria; phylum Eisenbacteria; class RBG-16-71-46; order RBG-16-71-46; family RBG-16-71-46; genus CAIXRL01. Next base: position 3,733 of record CAZIXL010000038.1, on the reverse strand, counting down.
AGGGCCGCCGCACGCGGCGCGCGGTCCGCGTGCGCTGAAGCCCGCGGCGCGCGCCGCGACGCACACCGCCCTCCGTCCGGGTTCGTCCGGCCGGAGGGCGGCGCGTTTCGAGCGTCGCCGGGCTACAGCGACGGCTTCTCGGTCGGATAGCCCTTGTCGGCCCAGTCCGCGTCGAAGTTCTTCTCGATCCAGAGCGCGTGGACGTTCGTGTAGCCGGCCTTCTTCATGGCCGCGAACGCGGGCTTCATGTTCGGGCAGTTCACCGCGGGGCAGCAGCCGCAGTAGATCACGATGTCCGCGTCCTTCGGCTGGTCCTTGACCGCGTCGAGCATCGCGGCGATGCCGGCGGCGTCAGAACCCGGCCCCACGTAGCGCGAGCCGGGGATGGCGCCCGCGCGGTACAGCACGCGCACGCCGACGTGCAGCAGGAGCGGCTTCGCGGCCGTCGTGTCGGCGAGCTGCGCGGCGAGGTCGGCCGGCTGAACCAGCATGGCGTCGCCCCACGGGCCGCCGGCGGTGCCGCCCCCGGCGCAACCGGCGACGGCGACGAAGAGGGACGTGGCGAGCACGGCGGCGAGGCGGCGGACGCTGGGAAGTGCGCGAGCGAACGACATCGAAGGATTCCTTTCGGGCCGCCGCGGCCCGCGGCGGTGGGACGAGGCGCCCTCTCCGGCGCCGGGAGCAACTAACGGAAGTCGCGGATCAGCACGGCGTCGGACGACTGCGTCGCCACGCCGACGACGATGCGGCGGCTGTCGTCGAGCCAGCCGATCCCGGTCGGGGTCTCGGGCGCGATGCTCGCCACGCGCTTCAGGCCGCTGCCGTCGGGCGCGCAGGTCCACAGGTCCACCTGATCGCCGGTTCGGACGAGCAGCGCCAGCCGGCGCCCGTCGGGCGACCAGCGGAACTGCAGTACGCGCCCGGCCGTGACGCGCGTGATCCGGGTGCGCGGACCGCCGTCCAAGGGCTGGCGGAACACGTTCCAGTTCGGATCCGCGCGGTCCTGCACGGTCAGCGCGCTGCCGTCGGGGGCCCATTCGCCGGCGACGGTCGTCGCGGGCAGGGGGACCGACGCGGTGGGTGCGCCGCCTTCCACGGGCAGGGCCTCGGCCGCGAACTCGGTGAGGCCGCCCGCGTCGCGGGTCGCGCGCAGCACGCCCAGCGACTTCCCGTCGGGCGAGAACAGGCCGCCTCCCGCGAACTCCGTGACCTCGCGCAGGACCCTGCCGTCGGTCGTCGAGACGATCGAGACGTGCGTCGGGTCGTCCACGTGCGCGACCGCGAGCCGCCGGCCGTCGTGCGAGAGTCCCACGCACTGCTCGCCGGCGCCGCGCGTGAGCTGGCGCAAGGCACTGCCGTCCGGCGCGCACGCCCAGGTGTGGAGCCCGCTCGCGTCGAAGCGATCGAACACCACGACGCCGCCGGCTTCGTTCGGACGGATCGAATGAACCGCGTCGTGGGTGAGCAGGATCGGCGCCCCGCCGTCCACGGGCAGGCGGCAGACCTGGAGCACGCCATCGCGCGCGATGGTCCCGACGGCCGAGGCGCTGTCGCCGGGCGCAAGCATCATGAACGAGTTCTCGGGGCTGTTCGCCGTCGTCAGGCGCCTCGGCTCGCCATCGCCAGCGTCGGCGTCGACCAGCAGCACGTTCCCCGTGCTCGTCGTGCGCACCGCCGCGATCAGCGGCTCGGTCGCGGCCGTCGAGACCGCGGAGTAGTTGCCGAAATCGTTGGTGACGGGGGAGGCACCGTCCCGCCTGCCGGTGACGAGGGCGACCTGGTTGTAGAACGAGGTGTTCAGGTTCATGCCCGCGGTGACGAGGCCCGCCCCGCCCGGCAGCCAGGCGATCGAGTTGACGAACGTGCGATCGAGCGTGGCCCAGTCCTGCCGGCGGCCGGTCGCGGCGTCGTAGAACGCGATCGTGCAGGGCGCGTCCGCCCGCGCATCCTGAAGCGCGACCGCGATGCGTCGGCCGTCCGGCGACCACACGGGCCCGGCGCCGAGCGAGAGCGGCGGCTCGATGCGCGCGAGGATGCGCTCCCGTCGGCTCGCGAGGTCCATGACCACGACGCGGTCCTGGGTCGTGTCGATCACGTGGCGATGGAAGACGATCGAGCGGCCGTCGGGCGAGGCGCTCGCGCGCGAGTCCACGTCGAACGCGATCTCGCGCGGCGTGCCCCCGAGCGAGGGCACCTGGTAGAGCGCCGAGTAGCGCGGATTGTCCGCGCGCGGCGCCGAGTAGAAGAGGTAGTTGCCGTCGGGCGAGAACGACGGGCGGGCCGCCTGACCGTCCGCGCCCGAGACGATGTCCACGTCACTGCCCGTCGCGACCTGCCGCACGCGCAGCGCGACCCGGCCGCCGTGCGCGCTCAGGTAGGCCAGGTAGCGGCCGTCGGGCGAGAGCACGGCGTCGGCGACGTCGCCCGACGTCGTTTGGGTGGTCATGCGCATCTTCAGGTACGCGGGCTCGGGCGCCCGGCCCCTGGCTGCGAACCACCACCCGGCGGCGAGCGCGGCGAGCAGGAGGACGCCGCCCGCGATCCACGGCACCGGGCTCCCGCGCCGGGCCGCGAGCGCCGGCAGCGCGGCGTGGCTGCCGGAGCTGGCCGACGCCGAGAGGGAGTCGTACTCCGCCTCGATCTCGCGCAGCTCGAGCGCGACGTCCTTCATGGACTGGAGCCGCTGCTCGGGGTTCTTCTGCAGGCAGCGGCGGATCAGCCGCCGCAGCTCGGCGGGCGCCTTCGGGTTCAGGTCCTCGATCGGCGCGGGCGTGTCGTTGAGCACCTGGTGCATGGTCTCGACCGACGACTCGGCCGCGAACGCGCGCCGGCGCGTGGCCGCCTCGTACAGGATGCAGCCGAACGAGAACACGTCCGAGCGGTGGTCGACGTGCTTGCCACGCACCTGCTCGGGCGACATGTAGCCGGCCGTCCCGACCACGGCGCCGGCGCCCGTGTCGCCCTGGCCGACCGTCGGGTCGCTCGTCGCGTCCTGCGCCACCTCGGCCTGCTCGGTCAGCTTCGCGAGCCCGAAGTCGAGCACCTTCGCGAAGCCGTCCGACGTGACCATGATGTTCCCGGGCTTGAGGTCGCGGTGCACGATGCCGGCGGCGTGCGCCTTGGCGATGCCGTCGGCCGCCTGGGCGAGCCAGCCGAGCAGCGCACGCAGGTCGGCGCGATCCTCGTGGATGAGCGTGCCGAGCGTCTTGCCGCTCACCAGTTCCATCGAGATGTAGTGCACCGGGTCCGAGGACTGCTCGCCGGCCGCGTGCACCTGGTCGTGCCCGATCTCGTGGATCGTGACGATGTTCGGGTGGCTGAGCGACGACGCCGAGCGGGCTTCGAGCACGAAACGGCGCACCCGCTCCTCGTTGCGCACGAGTTCGGGCGGCAGCACCTTGAGCGCCACGTTCCGCCCCAGCGTGCGGTCCTGCGCGAGGTAGACCTCGCCCATGCCGCCGGCCCCGAGCGGGCCGACGATCCGGTAGTGGGCGATCTCGTCTTCGGGGCGCAGCGTGCGCGAATGCGGCGTGGCCATGCGGGCGGGTCTCCGGATGACGGTCGGACGACCGGGGCATGTTAGCCTGCCGCCCGTGACGACCCAAGGTGACGCGAAGGACGGCGGAGAAGGCCGGTTGCGCTACGAGCCGCTGGGCGAGTCCCACCTCGGCGCGCTGGCCGAGATGGCGCTCGATCCCGCGGTCCAGCGCTTCACGCGCGTGCCCGTGCCGCC
>CAZIXL010000037.1:0-11424 GCA_964542885.1 uncultured bacterium | reverse complement strand
TGGGAGGTCTGGTGCGTGCCCTCGGCTGGCGCCGTCCACCACCGCGGGACGGGTTCGAAGCAGAGCGGCACGGTCCCCGCCGACGGCGGGCCCGCAGCCGTGCGGTACCTGGCCAAGCACTTCCCGGGTCCGGGACAGGACCGGCTGGCGGAAATCCTGCGCACGGGCTGGAGGATCCGCGTGTGGTTGCACTCGATACTTTCGGCGTTGGGCCGTCGCCGGTCCGGTGCCCTGGCGCGACGCTACCGGGAGGCGCTCCGCGCGACCCACCCGGGCGATCGCGGCGGGCCCGCCCGCCCGTGAGCGGCGAGCGTTCCCTGTGGTCCGGCGGACCGTCCGGTCCGCGTTTCTCTCGATTGGGTCGATCCGCGACATGAACGAAAACACCCGTCCCACAGTTCTCTCGGTCCTGGTGCGTGACTGGCGGAGCATCGCGGTCGCTTCGCTGGCCGTCGCGGTGGCCGTGCTGGCGATCAGCTTCGTCGTGCGGAACAAGTACACGGCGTCGGTCGTCCTGCTGCCCCCGCGCGAGGAGTCGGGGCTCGGCGAACTCCTCACCGGCCTCGCGGCGTCCCCCGCGCTGTCCCGGGCGTTCGGGTTCAGCAGCTCGTCGGGCACGGAGCTCTACCTGGGCGTGCTGCGCAGCCGCACCGTGGCGGACGAGATCATCCAGCGCTTCGACCTCGTGAAGGTCTACCACGTCAAGGACGTGGAGAAGGCCGAGCGGAAGCTGAAAGACCGGACCGCGATCACGACATCGAACGAGGAGTTCGTGCGCATCGACGTGAAGGACGAGAGCCGGCAGCGATCCGCCGACCTCGCGAACGCCTACGTGGCCTCGCTGGACCGGTTCCTCCAGCAGAACACCAACACGTCCGCGCGGCTCCGGCGCGAGTTCCTCGAGGCCCGCCTGAAGGAGTCGCAGGACTCGCTGAGGTCGGCGGAGGACCGCCTGCGCGACTTCCAGGTGCACTCGAACCTCCCCATGACGAGCCCGGACGCGGCGGTGGAGGCGCTCGGCTCGCTCATGGAAAAGAAGACGTCGCTCGAAGTCGAGCTGGGGCTGCTGCGCAGCATCAGCCGGGAATCCGTGCCGCGGATGGCGGAACTGCAGGCGCAGCTCGGGCAGATCGAGCGCGAGCTCGACCGCATTCCGCCGGCGGCCACCGTGGGCGTGCGGCTCGCACGGGCGGTCAAGATCCAGGAGCGCATCGTGCTGCTCCTGACCGAGGAGCGCGAGCAGGCGCGGCTCGCGGAGCTGCGGAACATCCCCACGGTCGAGGTCGTGGACCATGCGCGGGCGCCGATCCGCAAGAGCGAGCCGAGGCGGCTGTTGCTCACCGCCGGCGCCCTGGTCGTGGCGTTCTTCGCGAACCTGTGGCTGGCCTGGGCGCGTGCCGCACGGCGCGCGGAGTCGCCGGAGCCGGCCGGGCCTTGACCGGGGTGACGAGCGTCCACTGGTCCGACCTCCGGGCCCGGTGCCTGGACAGCGAGACCGGATTCCGGCTCGCCCGCTGGGCGGGCGTTCCGATCCTCGTCGCGTTCGCGATCCTCGCGCCCGGCGCCTTCCTCGCCGCCCTCGCGGCCCTCGCGCTGGTCGCGCTGCTGTGGCGCCGCGAACGCGCCACCGGGCTGCTGCTGATCGCGCTCATGGGCAACGTGAAGATCAACTACTACGTCGGGATCGCCACGCTCTTCCCCGAGTACGCGGTGATCGCCGCCGCGCTCGCGGTCTGGGTACTCGAGTCCTGGGAGCGGCCCGAACCGTGGCCGGAACCCGGGGTGAGCCTCGCCTTCACGGCGTGGACCGTCGCGGGGATCGTGTCGATGGTCTTCGCCTACGCGCCGTCCCAGGTGATCGCGCGGGCGATCCTGCTGCCCATCGAGGGCGTCGTCCTCGTGCTGACCGTGCGCGCGTTCCGTACCTGGCGGGACTTCGACACCGCGCTGAAGTGGCTGACCGGCTCGGCGATCGTCGTCGGCGGCTACGGCGTCGTGCAGATGGCGGGAATTTTCCTCGGTTTCGACACGAGCATGCGGTTCCTGCGCCGCTGGGGAAATCCCGAGTTCGAGTACAGCGTCGGCGCCCCCGTGCTCCACCAGCTCTCGAGCACGTTCCGCGCGAACTCGTTCTTCAACGACCCGAACATCCTCGCCGGCTACCTCGCCGCGGTCATCCCCGTGTTCGCGGTCCGCGTGCTCGCGCCCGGCGTCCTGCGCTCGCGGAAGCGGCTCGTCGTCGAGGGGTTCACGCTCCTGCTCCTCCTGATCACGCTCGTCCTGACGCTGTCGCGCAGCGGCGTGCTGGGCACGGCCTGCGGGCTCGCGGCTGCCCTGGCCTTCCTGCCCGCCGTCCGGCGCAACTCCCGCCTGTGGATCGGCATCACGGTCACCTCCGCGCTCGCGGTCCTCGCAGCTTCGGCGATCGGAGTCGAGGTGATCGTCCTCGTGAGCCGTCTCGTCACGGCGGTCGAGGGCAGCGAGTTCTCGGCCCGCGTGCACCGCGACCTGCTGGGCTACGGGCTCGAGCTGTTCGCGCGCCATCCGGTCACGGGTGTCGGGCTGCACAACTTCAGCCAGTACTACCAGCGCGAGGTGGATCCGCTCACCTCGAACATGATGTCGCACAACATGTGGCTCACGAGCCTCGCCGAGACGGGCCTGTTCGGCTTCGTCGCGCTGCTCGGGGTCTGCGCCGCCGTCGTCCGCGCGCCGTGGAAGGTGCTGCGGCGCGGTCCGGTGGCCGGCGCCGAGCCCGCGTGGTACCCGACGCTCGCCGGCCTGTTCGGCGGCCTCGTCGCGATCGCCGTCACGAACGTCTTCTACGACTTCTCCACGCGGACGTTCGTCTGGGCCACGGCGGGGCTCGCCGTGGCCGCGAGCCGGCTGGGGACGGTGGAGCGCACGCCCTGAAGATCGCGTACGACCTCCGCTTCGCCGGCGACCACTTCACGGGCACCGGCACCCACGCGTTCCTGCTGCTCGATGCGCTCGCGCGGACGTACGAAGCCGACGAGTTCGTCGTCCTCTGGGACCCGCGCATCCGGCAGACGCGCTACGACGAGGCGGCGATCCGGAGCCGGCCCAACGTGCGTTGGACGGAGCGCCGCATCGCGCCGCTTGCGCTCGATTCGCCGGTCCGGACGGGGGGATGGCTGCGTGCCGTGCGCCCCGACGTGTACCTGAGCCCGTTCTACGTGCTCCCGTTCCTCGCCCCGTGCCCCTGCGTGCTCACGTTGCACGACGTGTGGCCGCAGCGTCTGCCCGGCGGCCTGTCGGCACCCCGGCGCTTCCTGCACACGCTGCTCATGCGCCGGGCCGCCCGGGCGGCGCGCATCGTCACGAGCAGCGAGTTCAGCCGGCGCGAGATCGATGCGTTGACGCCCATTCCCGGCGGGCGCGTGCGCGTCGTCCGCCTCGCCACCCCGACCCCGGCCACCCACCCGGACCCCCGAAAGCCGGAGGGGCTGCCGGACGCGCCGTTCGCGCTCGTCGTGGGCGTGAACCTGCCCCACAAGAACTTCCCCGCGATCGCCGGTCTCTGGTCCGGGGACTCGCCGCCCGCGGGGCTCGACCTGGCGTGGGCCGGGCGGCGCGACCCGCGCCACCCGGGGCTCGCCGCGCTGGCGACGGGGTCGGCCGCCGGACGCATCCGCGAACTGGGGTGGGTGGACGCCGCCGGGCTCGAGTGGCTCTATGCCAACGCCCGAATGCTGCTGGTCCCGAGCCGCTACGAGGGGTTCGGGTTCCCGCTCCTCGAGGCGTTCTCGCGGGGCCTGCCCGTGGTCTCGGCGGACATCCCGGTGCTGCGCGAAGTGGGCGACGGCGTCGCCGAGTTCTGCGGGACGGACGACCTGCCGGCCTGGCGGGCGGCCATCGCCGCGCTGGCGTCGGACGACGCCCGGCGCGACGACCTGCGGCGGCGAGGCCGCCTGCGGGCCGGCCAATACACCTACGAGGCGACCGCCGAGGGCGTGCATCGCGTGCTGCTCGAAGTGGCGGGAGGGGGACGATGAGGATCGTCCACGTCTACAAGGACTACCACCCGCCCGTCCGCGGCGGCATCGAGCAGACGGTCGAGCGCATCGCGCGCGAGCAGGTGCGGCTCGGGCACGACGTGACCGTGCTCGTTTCCGCCAGCGGCGGGCGCCGCACGTTCGAGGAGCGGCTGGGCGGCGTGCGCGTGGTGCGCGTGGCCGAGTGGGCCCGGGCGCTGTCGTCCCCGATCTGCCCCGCGTTTCCGGGCGCGCTCGCGAAGCTCCGCGCGGACCTCTGGCACCTGCATTTCCCGAACCCGCTCGGCGAGGTGAGCTGGCGGCTCGTGTCGCCGCCCGGCGCGCTGCTCGTGAGCTACTACGCCGACATCTTCCGCCAGCGGGCGCTGCTGCCCCTGTACGGACCGTTCGTGCACGGGCTCCTGCGGCGCGCCGACCGCGTGCACGTCATTTCGCCCCGCGCGCTCGAACGCACGCAGTCGCTGGTGTTCGCGCATCGCGAGAAGGCCCGCTGCGTGCCGCTCGGGATCGACGTCGACCCGCTGCTCGTGCTGGACCGGCAGGGCGCCGCGGCGAGCGCGCTGCGGGCGCGCTACGGCGATCCGTTCGTGCTGTTCGTCGGGCGCCTGCGCGCCTACAAGGGCCTCGACGTCCTGCTGGACGCCATGCCGCACGTGCCCGCGCGCCTCGTGATCGTCGGCGACGGCCCGATGCAGGAGGCGCTCGAGCGGCAGGCCGCCGCGCTGGCGCTGGGGGAGAAGGTCGTGTTCGCCGGCAGCGTCTCCGACGAGGACCTGCGCGCGCACCTGGCCGCGGCCGCGATCGGCGTCCTGCCCTCGACGCAGCCGAGCGAGGCTTTCGGGCTCGCCATGGTCGAGTACCTGGCCGCCGGACTCCCCGCCGTCTGCACCGAGCTGGGCACGGGCACGACCTACGTGAACGCCCCGGGCGAGACTGGCCTGGCCGTACCCCCCGGGGATCCCGGAGCGCTCGCGGCCGCGCTCTCGACGCTGGTGGCGGACTCCGGGCTGCGGATGCGCTTCGGCGCGGCCGGACGCCACCGGGTCCAGGAGCGGTTCACCACCCGCGCGATGATGTCGGGCCTGGAAGCCCTGTACGAGGAGACGATCGTGCACGGCGCACGGCGATCGTGAGGGCGCGGCCCGGGCGGCGGGCGAGCCCGGTTGCATGGACTTCGGCGGGCGCCTGCGGGGTAATCCCCGGCGGGCGAACCACTCAGCTTCCCGATCCTTTCCGCCGATAACGCCGGCAATCCCCGCCCCCGCGTGACTCGAGAGCCCGTGCGAACGTTGACTTCCCCATTCCCGCTTCCGTACCCTGCGACCCGATTCAGCGCAATGCGGCCCTGCCGCCCCTGCGCGCCCGGACGTGCCCCGGTCCGCCAGGCTGGCCCCCCATGGCGTCGCACCGACATCGAGGTAAGGACATGAGGATCCTGGTCACAGGAGGTGCCGGCTTCATCGGTTCGCACCTGTCGGAGGAGTTGCTCCGGCGCGGACACGAAGTCTGGGCCCTCGACGACCTTTCCACCGGACGGATCGAAAACCTCAGGACGTTCGAGCGCAATCCCCGCTTCCGCTTTCTCGAGGGCAACGTGATGGACGCCGCGCTGGTGCACGGGCTCGTGGCCCAGTGCGACCAGGTGCACCATCTCGCGGCCGCGGTGGGCGTGAAGTACGTGCTGGAGAACCCGCTCAAGTCCCTGATCACGAACATCCGCGGGACCGAGGTCGTGCTCGAAGCGTGCGCGCAGCACGAGCGCAAGGTGATGGTGGCCTCGAGCAGCGAGGTCTACGGCAAGGGCGCCTCGGTGCCGTTCTCCGAGGACGACGACCGCCTCATGGGACCGACGCACAAGCTGCGCTGGTCGTACGCGGCGGGCAAGGCCGTGGACGAGAGTCTCGCGCAGGCCTACTTCCAGCAGTTCCGCCTGCCGGTGGTGATCGTGCGCTGCTTCAACACCTGCGGGCCGCGGCAGTCGCCGGCCTACGGCATGGTGATCCCGTCCATGGTGCAGCGGGCGCTCGCGGGCCAGCCGATCCTGGTGTTCGGCGACGGCCAGCAGTCGCGCTGCTTCTCGGCGGTGGACGACGTCGTGCGCGGGATCCTCGGCCTCATGGAGAAGCGCGAGGCCGAGGGCGAGGTCTTCAACATCGGCTCCGACGAGGAGGTCACGGTCTTCGAGCTGGCGCAGCGCATCAAGCGCATGTGCCGGAGCGATTCCCCGATCGAGGTGGTGCCGTACGACCACGTCTACGGGCACTCGTACGAGGACATGCGGCGCCGCGTCCCGGACCTGAGGAAGATCCGCCGGTACACCGGCTTCCGTCCGCAGATCTCGCTCGACCAGCTGCTCGAGATGACCATCCGCGACCATTGCGAGCAGATGGGCGTCCCGTGCCCGGTCGGGGTCGCCACGGCCTAGTGCCGTCCCGGCGTTGACGGCATTCCCGCTCGCCGCGCTGCCGATCGCGCTGGCGCTGTCGTTTCTCGTCATGCCGGCCGTCGTGCGGCTGGCGTGGACGACGGGCTGGCTCGACCATCCGGAAGCCCGCAAGCTCCACACCTCGGCCACGGCCCTGCTGGGCGGCGCCGCCGTCTTCGTGTGCGCGCTCGCGACCTGGGTCGTGGCCATGCGCTTCATGCCGCATGCGCCCTCGGACTGGGAGGCTTACTACCTCCTCTTCGGCGGGCTCATCGCGCTGGCGCTCGGCCTGTGGGACGACCGGGTCGGGCTCGGGCCCTCGGCCAAGATGCTCGGCCAGGCGGCGGCCGCCACGATGATCGTCGCGGGCGGCGCCGTTCCGGAGGTGGGCCTGCCCTACGGCGTCGAGGCCGCGGTCACCCTGGTGGCGCTGGTCGCCCTGATGAACGCCGTGAACTTCCTCGACAACATGAACGGCATGGTCGGCGGGCTCTCGGCGATCGCCCTGCTGGGCTTCGCCTGGACCAGCCACGAGCGGGGGGCCAACGGGATCGCGGCCGCCCAGCTGGCGCTGGCGGGGGCCTGCGCCGGGTTCCTGCCCCATAATTTTCCGAAGGCCCGGATCTTCCTGGGGGACGCAGGCAGCCTGTTTCTGGGGTATAGTCTCGGCGCTTCGGCGTTACTGGCGATGAAGGGGGCGCCCCCGGGCTGGGGGCAGGCCGGACCGATGATCATGCTCGCGTACCCGGCCTTCGATCTCGTCTTCGTGGTCGTCACCCGCCTCCGTGACGGTCGCCCCGTTCAGCAGGGCGGCAAGGACCACACCAACCACCGACTGGCGAGTGTCCTGAAATGTCCGATTCGAACCGTCCTGATGATCTGGCTCAGTGGGGCCGTCCTATGCGCCGGCGGAATCGTTACGCTGCGCCTCAATCGGCCGCTTCCGACGCTCCTCCTGTCGGTCCCGTTGACGATCCTGCTCTTCTGGAGCGGGCTGCGACTATCGTCCGTGCCGATCGTCCGCCCGTCCCCGCCGGCGAAGTGATCGGGGCGCCCAAGCCCGCGCGCCAGCGCATCCAGCAGGACCCGGACGACGGCGACTTCCAGCTCCGCGACCTCGTCGGCTACATGGCGAAGGGCCTCGTGGACCACCCGGACGACGTCGAGGTCGAGATCCTCTCGGCCGGCGACGACGGCGTGCTCGAGCTGCACGTGAACCCCGACGACCTGGGGCACGTCATCGGCAAGCAGGGCCGCACCGCGCGTTCGCTGCGCCTGGCGCTCGGCGCCGCGGCCGGCCGCATGGACCGCCGGATGACGCTCGAGATTGCCGACTGAGTTCGTCTTTCTCGGCCGCGTCGGACGGACGCACGGGGTGGCGGGCGAGGTGTACGTCGACCGCACGTCCCTGACCGCGGAGGAGTGGCTGGCGCTGGGACGGCTCGAATGGCGCGGCCGCGGCGGTGACGCGCGGCCGCTGCGCCTGCGCGCCATGCGCCCCACGCACGACCGGCTGCTCGCCACCTTCGACGGCGTGCGCGACCGCGAAGCGGCGGCGCTGCTCACGAACGGCGAGATCTGGGGCGCCGCCGCCGACCTGCCCGACCCGGGGCCGGGCGTGGCGTACACGTACCAGCTCGTGGGCCTGCGCCTGGTGGACAGCGAGGGTCGCGAGATCGGCACGGTCAAGGACTACACTTCGGCGGCGGCGCAGCCCCTGTACGTAGTCGAGCGCGAAGGGCGCGAGATCCTCGTGCCCGCCTGCGAGCCGTTCGTGAAGCGCGTGGACCTGGCCGCGGGCGTGATCGTGGTGGACCCGCCGCCGGGTCTGCTGGAGATCTGACGCGTGAAGGTGACGATCGTCACCATCTTCCCCGACTGGTTCACGACCCCGTTCGCCGAGGGCATGATCCGCGTCGCCCGCGAGAACGGCCGGCTCGAGGTCGCGATCGTGAACCTGCGCACGTTCACCGACGACGTACACCAGACCGTGGACGACTCGCCGTTCGGCGGCGGCCCGGGCATGGTCATGAAGATCGAGCCCATCGACCGCGCGCTGCGCTCGCTCGCGCTGCCCGCGAAGGGCGCGCGGCCCGCGGGCCTCAAGGTGGCGCTCACCTCGCCGCAGGGCGCACGCTTCACCCAGGAGTGCGCCATCGAATGGGCCGCGCTCGAGCACCTGGTGATCGTGTGCGGGCGCTACAAGGGCGTGGACGAGCGCGTGGCCGAGCACCTCGTGGACGAGGAGTTCTCGATCGGCGATTTCGTGCTCTCGGGCGGCGAACCCGCGGCGCTCGTGGTCGTGGACGCGCTCGCGCGATTGCAGGAGGGCGTCGTGGGCAAGTTCGACTCGGTCGAAAGCGATTCCTTCCACTCGGGCCTGCTCGACTGCGCGTACTGGACGCGGCCCGCCGACTTCGGGGGTTGGACCGTGCCCGAGGTGCTCCTGTCCGGGCACCACGCGATGATCGCGAAGGCGCGCCGCGAGGAGGCGCTGAAGCGCACGCTCGAGCGCCGGCCCGACCTGCTCGAGACGGCCGCCCTGACCGACGACGACCGCCGCTTCCTGCGCCGGCTGCTGCGCGAGCGCGAGACGGGCGGCGGGACGGGGCGCGCGTGAACGCGCCCGCGCAGGGAGGCGCGGCGGGCACGGCCCCGCGCGGCGGTGCGCTCGCGGTCGCGGCCGGTGCGGCGTTCGTCCTGTGGGCCTTCGTGCTGCCCGGGCCGATCGCGCCCATGGGGATCGGCGCCGCGCTGTGCGGCACGCTCACGATCGCCGCGCTGTTCGCGCGGCAGGTGGCGTGGCGGCGCACGCCCGTCGACGCCGCGGGGCTCGCGTGGCTGCTGGCGCTGGTGCTGTCGGCGAGCTTCGCGCTGGACAGGGGCGCGAGCTTCCCGAGGCTCGGCAAGGGCCTCATGCCGCTCATCGTCGGACTGGCGGCGGTGCACGCGCGCGACCGGCGCACCGGCGAGCGCGCGCTGGCCGCGTACCTGGGCGCGGCCGGGCTCGTCGCGGCGATCGGGATCGCCGTGTGGATCGCGCACGGCGCCACGTTCGAGTCGCGCGCGCGCGGGCTCGCCGGGCACTACATGACGTTCGCCGGCCAGCTGCTGCTCGAGATCCCCGTCGCCGCCTCGGTCGCGCTGCTCGCGAAGCGGCCGCGCACGCGGCTCGCGGCCGGCGCAGTCGCGCTGGTGGGCATGGTCGCGCTGGCGGTCACGTTCACGCGCAGCGCCCTCATCGGCCTGCTCGTCGCGGGCGCGGTGATCCTGGGCGCGACGCTGCCGGTGGGGCTCGCGGTGCTGGGCGCTCTGGCGGTGGCCGCCTACTTCCTCGCCCCCGGCACGTTCGGCGAGCGGTTGCGCAGCGTGTTCGACCCGGCGAACAAGTGGAACGAGGAGCGTGTCCACATGTGGGGCGCGGGGCTGCGCATGTTCCGCGACCATCCGCTCACCGGCGTGGGCCTGCAGGACTTGCACGCGCTCTACGACCGCTACCGCTCGCCGCTCGCGGTCGAGCGCGCGGGCCACCTGCACAACGTGTTCGTCCAGATCGCCGCGCAGATGGGCGTGATCGGCCTCGCCGCGTTCGCGTGGCTCTACGCCTCGCTCGTGCGCGCCGCGGCCGCGGGCCTGCGGCCGCTGCTCGCGCGCCGCGGGGTCGCGGCCGGGCTCAAGCTGGGCGTGGTGGCCGCGCTCGCCGGTTTCGTGGTGGCGGGGCTCTTCGAATGGAACTTCGGCGACGAGGAGCTGCTCTACCCGCTCTACCTGCTCGTCGGCCTGGCCTGGGCGGCGCGCGACTGGGACGCCGGAGACGCGTGATGCGCGTCGCCCTGGTCCACGACTGGCTCACGGGCATGCGTGGGGGCGAGCGCGTGCTGGAGCGCATCGCGCGCATGTTCCCGGATGCGCCGATCTTCACGCTGGTCTGGAAGCGCGGCTCGGTGTCGCGCGAACTGGAGTCGCACCCGGTCCGCACGTCGTTCCTGCAGCGCCTGCCGGCGGCGGACACCCGGTACCGCTGGTTCCTGCCGCTCTTCCCGCGCGCGATCGAGTCGTTCGATCTCTCCGGTTACGACGCGGTGGTCTCGACCAGCCACGCGGTCGCGAAGGGCGTGCGCACGCGGCCGGGTGCGTTCCACCTGAGCTACGTGCACACGCCCATGCGGTACGTGTGGGACCTCGAGTCGACCTACTTCCCGCCGGGACGCTTTCCCTGGCCGCTCTCGGCGTACGTGCGGCGCACGTGCGCGGACCTGCGCGCGTGGGACCGCGCGACCGCGGACCGCCCGCAGGCGCTGCTCGCCAACTCGGCGCACGTCGCCGAGCGCATCCGCCGCCACTGGGGCCGCGACGCCGAGGTCGTGCACCCGCCGATCGAGCTGGAGCGCTTCGCGGTCGGCACGGGCCCGCGCGAGCGCTACCTGCTGGCGGGCGCGTTCGCGCCCTACAAGCGCGGCGACCTCGCGATCGCGGCGTGCGCGCGCTCCGGTCGGCCGCTGCGCATCGCCGGCAGCGGGCAGGAGCAGGCCCTGATGGAGCGCCTCGCGCCGCCGGGCACCGAGTTCCTGGGCTGGCTCGACGAGGACCGCATGGCGGCCGTCTACGCCTCCGCGCGCGCGCTGCTGTTCCCGGGCGAGGAGGACTTCGGGATGATGCCGGTCGAGGCCATGGCCAGCGGCACGCCGGTGATCGCGTACGGCCGGGGCGGCGCGCTCGAGACCGTCGGCCGCGGCGCCGGCGCTGAAGCGCTCGCGACGGTCGCCGCCGGCGGCGTGGCGCGCGTGCCGGGCGGCGTGCTGTTCGGCACGCAGTCGGTCGAATGCGTCACCGAGGCGCTCGCGCTCTTCGAGTCCGCGCCGTTCGATCCGCAGGCGCTGCGCGCGCTCGCCGGGCCGTTCGCCGCCGAAGTGTTCGACCAGCGCTTCCGCGCCGCGTTCGAGCGCGGCCTGGCCGCGGTGGGCGGGACCGGGCGATGAGCGA
>CAZIXL010000036.1:0-11462 GCA_964542885.1 uncultured bacterium | reverse complement strand
CTGGCTCCTCGGGTAGGATTCGAACCTACAACCCTCCGGTTAACAGCCGGATGCTCTACCGTTGAGCTACCGAGGAACGGACACCGGGCCGGCGGATCGCCAGCCGAATAGTCGAGCGGGCGAGGAGTCTAGTGGGCATGCGGCCGGTGGGTCAAGCGAGGCGGGACCCGGGGAGCGTGCCGCGCCGGCCCCGGCTCAGCGCGCCGTATCGAGGGCGGTTCGGACGGCGGCCGCGACCTGCGTCGGCGAGTAGGGCTTGGGCAGGAACCCGTCCGAGGCGTCCGTCGCCGCCATGAGATCCTCCCCCACGCCGTAGCCGCTGGTGAGCACGATCCGCACTTCGGGCGAGAGGGCCCGCAGTTCGGCCAGCGCCTGGGCCCCCGAAAGCTGGGGCATGGTGAGGTCGAGCAGCACGAGCGCGATGCGGTCGCGGTGCGCCCGGAACACCGCCACGGCCTCGGCGCCGTCGGCGGCCAGCAGCACCCGGTACCCGTTCCGCTCGAGCACCGACAGGGCCAGGTTGCGCACCGCCTCCTCGTCGTCCACGACGAGCACCGTCTCGCCCCGGCCGGGGCCCGGTGCGGGCGGCGAGGCCGCGAGCGCCGACGCGGAGCGGAGCAGGCAGACGCGCATGCGCGTGCCCTCGCCGGGACGCGACTCGCACGCGATCCAGCCGCCGTGCTGTTCGACGATGCTGTGCGCCACCGCCAGGCCGAGGCCGGTGCCGCGATCGGGGCCCTTGGTGGTGTAGAACGGCTCGAAGATGCGCGCGCGCACCTCGGGAGACATGCCGTCGCCCGTGTCCGCGACGGACAGCTCGACGTGGTCCCCAGGTCCCGAACCGGGCGGATCGCCGGCCACGTTCCGCAGGCCGATGCGCAGGCGGCCCCCCGCGGGCATCGCGTCGCGGGCGTTGAGGCACAGGTTCATCAGCACCTGACCGAGCTGCGGTGCGTCCGCCTGCACGACCCAGGGCTCGTCGGCCGTCGCCTCTTCGATCTCGATGCGCGGGTCCAGCGAGGCGCGCACCAGCGGGATCGCGTTCCGCACCACGTCGCGCAGGTCGGTGGGGCGCAGCCGCACCGGCGACCGCCGCCCGAACTCGAGCAGCTGCCGCGTGAGGTCGGCCGCGCGCAGGGCCGCCTTCTCGCTGTCGCGCAACCCGGGCACGAGCGGGTGTTCGGGCGGCAGGTCGAAGAGCGCCAGCGAGACCTGGCCGAGGATGGCCGTGAGGAGGTTGTTGAACTCGTGCGCGATCCCGCCCGCGAGCGTGCCGACGGCTTCCATCTTCTGGGCGTGGCGGTAGCGCTCGTCGAGCGCACGGCGCTCGGTGACGTCGACGAGCGTCAGCACGAGGCGCGGCGTCGGTTCGGCAGGATCCCGCGGGATCGGGGCCACGACGACGTTCCAGTAGCGCGTCCCCCCGCCCGCGGCCCGCACCTCGAGGCCGGACTCGGCGACGCGGCGGCCATCGCGCGCCGCGCGGCGTGCGGCGGTGACGAGGGCCGCGTTCTCGCCGCCGGGCAGCAGCTCGGGCAGGCTGCCCTGCAGGGCCTCGTCGCCCGCCGCGCACGAGACCAGGCGCGCGAACGCGGGGTTGTGCTCGAGCACGACCAGGTCCTCGCCCGAGACGAGCGCGACGCCAGTGTCGAGCGAGGCCAGGATGCGCGACTCGTTCGCGTGCGGGCCGCGCGCAGGCGGGCGTCCCGGATGGGCCTGGCGCTCGTCGCGCATCGTCAGCACCGCGCCGCGCGTCTCGTGCGCGTGCCCCACGACGCGCGAACCGTTGATCACGACGGGCACCAGCGCGCCGTCGGCGTCGCGCAGTTCGAGCAGTTCGCCCACGAGCGGCACGCCGCGCTGCACCACGCGCCGGAACGTCTCCTCCGCCGCCGCGTCGGTGCGCGCCAGGAACTCGAGCAGGCTGCGGCCGATCAGGCGCTCGCGCGGCACGCCCAGCAGCAGCCCGAGCGCCGGATTGGCCTCGGTCAGGCGCAGTTCCGTGTCGTAGAACGCGATCGCGTCGTGCGCCGAGCGCACCAGCTCGGCCTGGCTCTGGAGCGCGTCCTCCAGCTCCGAGATGAGGCGCGCGTTGTCGAGCGAGGTGGCGACCATCTCGGCGAGCGTGCGCAGGAACGAGAGCGAGTGGTCGCGGAACCAGCCCGGCTGGCCGTGGCCCAGCACGATCGAGCCCATGCGCAGCCCGCGCGTGCGGAGCGGGATCACGGCCATCGAACGCAGGCCGAGCAGCGGCGTCATCTGCCGATGGTGCTCGGGCAGCCAGGGCAGGTCGCCGTCGTCGAGCACTTCGACGTCCGCGAGCTGGCTCAGCTCCTCCTGCACCTCGCGCCAGTCGTTCGTCCCCGCGAACGTGCGCAGGTACTCCCCGGAGAGCCCCGAGTGCGCCGCGCGCGCGATCGAACCGTCGCGCTGGAACAGCCACAGCGAGCCGACGGTGGCGCCGGTCGTCGCGAGCGACTCGCGCAGGGCCGTCCGGACCGCGGCCGTGGGATCGACGCTCCGTGAGATCGAGGCGAGGACGCGACGAAGCGCGTCGGTCTCGGGTACGCCCGGGTGGACGAACTGGTGCGGTCCACGCTCGTTCTCGACGACGGCATCGAGACCGAGAGGGTCGGAGATCGGCAGTGCGCGAGGCGGGAACCCGGGCCAGACCGGATCGGGTTGCGAGCTCACTGGCTTCTGGATGTCGGAGCGCATGACTGGGGCGCGGCGAGAATGGCCCACCCTTGCGGGCCGGGCAATGGGAATCTGGCCGGCGCGGCAGCCGGAGCGTCAGTTATTCGAGAGGAAATCGGCGAATTCGATTTCGGACGAACGCCGGGCGTAGCCGGGATGGTCCGCGGGGCTGCGCTCTTCCACGTGGGCACGCACGACCGCGGGCAGCCACACCGCCGTCGGCGAACCCTCGAAGCCCAGCTCGCGCACGGCGAGCGCCGGGTCGGGGCGCGAGCACCACGCGCCCGAGTACGGCGAGAGGCGAGGGTCGAGCCCGCCCGCGGCGACCTGCTCCCACGTGCACGCGACCAGCCGCGCTTCGCGGCCGAGGATCGCGGCCGCCTCGACGAGGAGTCCCTCGAGCGTCGGCTCGTCGGGCTGCGCCAGGTTGTAGGTGCGTCCCGGCGGCGCGAGCCCGCCGGCCAGCGCCACGAGGACGCGGGCCACGTCCTCCGCCCACACGAAGCGCACGCGGTGCCCGCCGCCGCCGGGAAGCAGCAGCGGCCCGCCGTCGAGCAGGCGCTGCAGGTAGGCCCACAGCCGGCGCGTGGCGTCGCCAGCGCCCTGCACGACCGGCAGCCGCAGCACGAGGTCCGCCCCGCCGCGGGCGCCGGCGTGCGCGGCCAGCCGCGCCTCCGCCGCGCGCTTGCCGACCCCGTAGGCCCACTCGCCATGGTCGCGCGTGCCCGCGGGCGGTTCGGGCATGAGCGGGATCGCGGCGTCCGCCTCGCGCGAGGGTGGGCGCCGCGCCTGCGCGACGAGGTACACCTGCCCGCTCGAGACCAGCACGTAGCGCCCGAGGCGGGCGCCCGCGGAGCCGAGCACGGCGTCCACGTCGGCGGCGTCGTAGGCGAGGAAGTCGACCGCGAAGTCGTACGTCCCGCCGCGGAGGGCCGCGGCGAGCGCCGCCGGGTCGCGGCGGTCCGCCGCGATCGTGCGCGCGCCATCGGGAAGTCCGCGGCGGCCGCGACTCAGCCCCGTGACGTCGTGGCCCGCCCGGACCAGGGCGTGCGCAGCGTGACGGCCCAACAGGCCCGAACCCCCGAGCAACAGCACGCGTGCGACGGACATCGGCGGCCCTCCCGGACGTGCGACCGGCGGACCCGCGGCGCGCGGGGCCTCGGCGCCCGCGAATACTAGGTCGAGCCGGGCGACGCCGCGAAGTCGCGGCGGGCCGGGAGAAGGAACCTAGCGGCCGTCGGTGCCGTTCGCGGCTTCGGGGGCGTCCGGCTCGCCCGCGTCGGGCGCGCAGTCCGGGCAGGGTGCGGCGACACCAGGCGAGGTCATCCAGTCGCCGACCCGGAGCCAGCTCCCGGCGGCGGTGCGCACGCGACCGCAGTCGGGACAGGCGGATACCCCGTCGTCGCGCCCGGCCACCTGCGCGCGCAGCGCGGAGAGTTCCGTGCGCGCGACGCGCAGCTCCTGCGCGGAGTGCCGCAGGTCCTTCGTGAGCAGGACGATGCGCAGGCCCGCGCGCACGCGCGCCATCAGCTCGCCCTGGTCGCAGGGCTTGACCAGGTAGTCGTCCGCGCCGGTCTCGAGCGCCAGCAGCTTGTCGTTGATCTCGCCACGGGCCGTCAGGAGGATGAAGTACGGCGCCGATTCGCGCAGGCCCGTCTTCACGGACTGGCACAGCTCGAGGCCGTCCACCTGCGGCATCATCCAGTCCGACAGCACCAGGTCGGGCTCGAACGCCACGATCGCCTTCATGCCCTCGCGCCCGTCGTTGGCCACCTGCACCTGGTAGCCCTCGGACTCGAGGCGCTTCACGAGCACCTTCTGGAAGAAGGGATCGTCCTCGACGACGAGGATGCGGATCTCGGCAGGGGCCTTCACGCCGCGCGCTCCATGAGGCGCACCGCGCGCCCGACGAAATCCGCATGGTCGAGGATCGGCTTGGCGACGTAGTCGTCGGCGCCACTGTCGCGCAGCAGCCGCTCCGCGTCGCCGCGCATCGCGTGCGCGGTCGCGAGGATGACCGGGACGTTCCGGGTGGCGGGATCGTCCTTGAGCATGCGACACAGCTCGATGCCGTCGACGGAGCGTCCCTCCCACGACGAGCAGCCGAGCGAGACGTCGAGCACGACCAGCGAGACGGGTTCCTGGCGGAGCCGCGTGAACATCTCCTGCGGGGAGTCGGTCACGGTCACGCGGCTGCCCGTGCGCTTCTCGAAGATCTTGCGCATGAGCGTCGCGTTGCTCGGGTCGTCCTCGACGACCAGCACGTGCCGCATCATGCGGCCTCCCGTCGCCGTTCGTCGGGCGCCGCCGGCCGCAGGTGCCGCCGCAGCGCCTCGGGCAGCGCCCGCGGGTCCGCGTGGATCTCGGTCTTGGGCACGATCTCGATCACGAGTCCCTGCTCGAGCAGCTGGCGCTCGCTCGCGTCGCGCGGCTCGGGGAAGTTGGTCAGCACGAGCACGGGCAGGTCGGGATGGATGCCGGACAGCGTCATCTCGCGCAGGACGTCGTAGCCGCTCACCTCGGGCATCATCAGGTCGAGGAGCAGCACGTCGAAGCCCTTGGGCTGCGTTCGCAGGACGTGCAGGCACTCCTCGCCGTTGTTCACGACCTCGAGGTGGTAGCGGTCGGCGGGCAGCACCTTGCGCACGTAGGCCGAGACGGTCGCGTCGTCGTCCGCGAGCAGGACGCGGATCGTGCCCTCCGGACCGCGTCCGACGAGAGCCTCGAGGCGCTCGAGCAGCTGGCGCGGGTCGATGGGCTTCACGAGGTGCTCGGGCTTGCGGGCGAACACGGTGGAGCGCAGCTTCTCGCGCAGCTCGCCGTCGAAGCCGGTCACGAACACGATCGGGATGTGACGCGTCTCGGCGTCCTCGGTCAGGCGCCGCGCGAGGTCCCAACCGGTGCGCATCGAGGCCCCTTCGCTGCACGAGAGCGCGTAGTCGAGCAGCACGCAGTCCGGCCGCAGCCGGCGCACCAGCACCCACGCGGCCTCGGCGTTCTCGCTGGCCACGGTGCGATAGCCGCTGTGCTGGAGCACCGCGCCGAGCAACTGCCGCGAGACCGGGTCGTCCTCCACGATCAGGACCAGCGGGCCACCGGCGGCTCCCGCGATGCGCACGTCCGCGGGCGGGGCGCCGGCGGCGGTCGACTCCGCCGGCGCGTCGCGCCAGACGGGCAGCGAGAAATACATGCGGGTGCCGCGCCCCTCGCCTTCGCTCTCGACGCCGATGATGCCGCCCATCAACTCGACGAGGCTGCGCGAGATCGCCAGCCCGAGCCCCGTTCCGCCGTAGCGGCGGGTCGTGCTGCCGTCCCCCTGCACGAACTTCTCGAAGATGAGCCGCTGGCGGTCGGGCGGGATCCCGATGCCGGTGTCCTGCACCTCGAACAGCACGTGGCCCAGCTCGGCCCGCGCCCGCGCGCGCACCGTGATGCGGCCGCGCGGGGTGAACTTGAGGCTGTTGCCGACCAGGTTGATCAGGACCTGCTTCACCTTGCCGAAGTCGCCGCGCACCGTGAGGCCCGGATCCAGCGTGGACTCGAACGACAGCTCCACCCCGCGCTGCGCGGCCTGCACGTGCGTGAGGGTGTAGACCTCGTCGAACAGCCGCTGCACGTCGAGCCGCTCGATCTCGAGCTGGAGCTTGCCCGCCTCGATCTTGGCGATGTCGAGCACGTCGTTGATCAGGCCGAGCAGGTGCCGCGAGCAGGTCAGGGCCTGCTTCAGGTAGTCCTTCTCCTCCTCGGGCGAGTCGCACAGGCCGTCGAGGACGAGTTGCAGGAAGCCGATCATGCCGTTGAGGGGCGTGCGGAGCTCGTGCGACGTGTTCGCGAGGAACTCGCTCTTGAGCCGCGAGGCCTCCTCGAGCTGCGCGTTGACCTCCTCCAGACGCCGGTTCGTGCTCTCGAGGTCCGCCGCCGACTGGACCAGCCGGCGCTCGGACTCGACGCGCTCGCGCACGTCGCGCACGATCGCGGTGAGGAGCACCTCGTCGTCGCTCTCCGCCTGCCCCAGCGAGAACTCGACCGGGATGTGCCCGCCGTCGGGCTGGATCGCCCGGCCGTGGGCCACGGTCCCCGAAAGCGGCAGGGCCCCGCCGGGCGCCTCGGTGTTCCAGCGCAGCACGCCCGAGAGCGGCATGTCCTCCAGCTCCTCGAGTTCGCGACCGAACAGGTCCGCCGCCGCGCGGTTGGCCGAGCGGATGCGTCCCTCGCCGTCGAACAGCAGGATCGCGTCGAACGCCGTGTCGAACACGGCCTGCATGCGGCGCGAGTCGCGCGCGGTGATTTCGGCCTCGCGCCGGGCGAGCCCGGTGACGTAGAGCCGCCGCCAGACGAACACCAGGCCCAGCACGAACAGCGCGAGCCCGAGGTCGAGCACCAGCAGCAACCCGAGCGTCGAGCCCAGCGTGTACGTGGCGTCGGCGCGGCTCTCGGTCGCGACCAGGCCCCAGCCGAGTTCCGGCAGCGCGCGCGTGACCGCCCAGATGCGCCGCCCGGCGCGGTCCCGGCCTTCCGCCCGCGACTCGATCCGCGTGGCGGCCATGGCGGGGATCGTGGCTTCCGGCGCCTCGAGCGCGAGGCGCTGGCCGTTCGCGAAGCCCTGCGGGTTCGCGGCCCCGCCGCCGGCGAGCACGACCGCGTGGCCGTCCTCCGCGCGCACGAGGTAGGCGCGGCTCGAGGCGCCCATGCCCGGCCAGCGCGCGAGCAGGCGCTGCGCGATGCCCTCGCCGCGGTCCTGGAAGAGCACGACGTGGTCGGGAGCGCCGCGGCCGTCCTCGAGCGGTGCCGCCAGGGTCAGCCGGGCGCCGACCGGATCGCCCAGCAGGTCCTCGCGCAGCGCGAGCGCGCGTGCGACGAGGCGGGACGCCGTGCGGGGCGCGGCCAGCGGTTCGCCGGCCTGCCACACCGACCGCCCGGCCGAATCCACCAGCTGAACGCCGGCGAAGCCGAAGCGCTCGCGCGCCTGCTCGATCTCGGCGAGCGCCTGCGGGTCCGGGCGCGCGTGCGGGTCGCGGGCGAGCGCCAGCAGTCCTCCGCTCACGACGGGGTCGTCGAGGGTGCCGAGCGCTTCGCGGCGGAACGCCCCCACGATGCTCGCCAGCTCGTCGCGTCGCAGGTCGGCGCTCGCCTCGAGCCGCCGCCACCCGAACCGCTCCGCGCGGACGTTGGCGCTGTGGAAGAGCGCGACGTTGAGAATGGTGACCCCGGCGAAGAGCAGCACGACGAAGCCGACCAGGACCCGGCGGCTGTCGCGGCGCCGGTCGGCGCCGCGCGGCAGCAGGGCATGGACGGCGGCCGCGCTCGCGGCGCGGCCTTCGTCGGCGCTCGAACCGCGGGCGCTCGCCAGGGATGACCGATCAGGGGTGGTCATGGGGTCTGGCCCGGGTGCAGCACCGGGTCGCCCCTGTCATCGGCCCGCAAAGACAGATCTTGAGGGGATTTGCGCCCCGCGCCCCGATCCGGCCCCGGGGCGCCGCGTGCGGGTGGCCCCGCCCCCCAGGACGCCTACTCGCCGGGCTTTTGCCAGTACCGCGGGCGCAGGTTCGCCGCGAGGACCCGCTTGCGCAGGCGCAGCGAGACCGGGGTCACCTCCAGCAGCTCGTCGTCGCGGATCCACTCGAGCGCCTGCTCGAGCGTCTTGCGATGCACGGGCAGGAGCCGGACCGCGTCCTCGCCGACCGAGCGCATGTTCGTGAGCTTCTTTTCCCTCACGATGTTCACGTCGATGTCCTGCTCGCGCGCGTTCTCGCCGACGATCATGCCTTCGTAGACCCGCTCGTTCGGCTCGACGAAGATCTCGCCGCGGTCCTGGACGTGCTCGATGGAATACGGCGTCGCGACGCCCTGCCGGTCGGAGACGAGCGCCCCGGTCGTGCGGTGCGGGATCTCGCCCATCCACGGCTCGTATCCGTCGAAGAGGTGGTTCAGGAGCCCCGTGCCGCGCGTGTCGGTGAGGAACTGGCTGCGGAAGCCGATCAGGCCTCGCGAGGGGATGCGGAACTCGAGGCGCACGCGACCGGTGCCGTGGTTGACCATGTTGGTCATGCGGCCCTTGCGCGTGCCGATCTTCTGCGTGACGACGCCCACGAACTCCTCGGGGCAGTCGATCACCAGGTGCTCCATCGGCTCGTGGCGCCTGCCTTCGATCGTGCGGGTGATGACCTCGGGCTTGCTCACCGCCAGCTCGAAGCCCTCGCGCCGCATCATCTCGATCAGGATCGCCATCTGCAGCTCGCCGCGCCCGGAGACCTCGAAGGCGTCCGGGGTCTCGCCGGGCGTCACGCGGATGCTCACGTTCGTGAGCAGCTCGCGTTCGAGCCGGTCCCGGATGTTGCGCGAGGTGACGAGCTTGCCCTCCTGCCCCGCGAACGGCGAGTTGTTGACGCTGAACAGCATGCTCACCGTGGGCTCATCCACCGTCACGGGCGGCAGCGCCCGGGGGTTCTCGGCGTCCGTCACCGTCTCGCCGATGTGCACCTCGTCGAATCCCGCCAGCGCCACGATGTCGCCGGGGCCCGCTTCGGTCACCTCGACGCGCTGCAGGCCTTCGAAGGCGTACAGGTTCGTGATGCGCGAGCGGACCGTCGTGCCGTCCCGCCGCACGAGCACCACGTCCTGCCGCGGGGCCATGCGCCCGTTCACGATGCGGCCGATCGCGAGGCGCCCGACGAAGTCCGAATAGTCGAGGTTCAGGATGAGCATCTGCCGCGGCGCCTCGGGATCGAAGCGCGGCGCCGGGATGGTCTTGACGATGGCGTCGAAGAGCGGCTTGAGCTTGTGGTCCTCGCCGTCCGGCTCGAGCCGGCAGATGCCTTCGCGCGCGATGGTGTAGAGCACCGGGAAGTCGAGCTGGTCCTCGTGGGCGTCGAGATCGATGAACAGGTCGTAGATCTCGTTCAGCACCTCCTGCGGACGCGCGTCCTTGCGGTCGATCTTGTTGATCACCACGATCGGCTGCAGGCCCAGCTCGAGCGCCTTCTTGAGCACGAAGCGCGTCTGCGGCAGCGGGCCCTCGCTCGCGTCCACCAGCAGCAGCACGCCGTCCACCATCTTGAGCGTGCGCTCCACCTCGCCGCCGAAGTCCGCGTGGCCGGGCGTGTCCACGACGTTGATCTTCATGTCGCCGTAGCGGATCGCGGTGTTCTTCGCGAGGATCGTGATGCCCTTCTCGCGTTCGAGGTCGTTCGAGTCCATGACCCGCTCGGCGACCTCCTGGTTCTCGCGGAAGACGCCGCTCTGCCACAGCATCGCGTCGACGAGCGTCGTCTTGCCGTGGTCGACGTGGGCGATGATGGCGATGTTGCGAAGGTCCTGGCGCACGGCGGTGGCCGCGCGGGTTTCGGTCGTCCGGCTCAAGGTGTGGCCTCCAGCAGGCTGGGGGGAGCGTCGAGGTACTGGAGCAGTCGCTGCCAGCCGTCGCCCCGTTCCCACAGCGAGTCGTAGCTGTAGAGCGCGATCGCGGGGAATCCCAGCGCGCGCGCGCCCTTGATCTTCGCGGCCGCGGTCGACGGCGGCGTGTTGTACACGGCGATGCCCGGCACCAGCCGGGCGGTCCCGACCTGCTCCGACATGGAGGTGAGCTGGTCGAGCACGGTCTGCAGGGCGGGTGCGTAGCACATCGCGTACGCCCGGTCGAGCAACCCCGAGCGCAGCCAGTCCATCCAGGCCTGGCGGTTCTGCCGGGTCGCCCGGACCGTGTCGGCCACGACCGCCGCCGAGATCGGCAGGCCCGGCCGGACCGCCTCGACCGAGTCGCGCACCTCGCGCACGATCGCGGTCACCTGGTCCTGCTGGAAGCGCGTCCAGGCGGAGTCGAGCCGCGCGCGTTCGGGGGCGGGCAGGCGGTCGAAGGCGACGGGATCCGCCCCCTCGCGGAGCGCGAACTGCGCCCGCGACGTGGGGTCGTAGCCGATCGGGACCGCGGGCTGGCGGATGTAGTCGAGGTGGATGCCGTCGACCGGGTAGCGCGACGCGATCTCGCGGGCGATGCGTGCGACCCAGGTGCGCACGCCGGGATGGCCCGGCGAGAGGAAGACGCCCTCGACGTGGAGCCGCTCGCACTCGCGGCGCGTGAGGCGCGTCATCGGCCGGCCGTCGCGCATGCGCGCGACCCACTCGGGGTGCTCGTGCAGCACGTGGCGCGGGTCGCGCGGCGCGTTCGGCGCCGACCAGACGAGGCAGCAGTTCATCCACGCGTGGACCTCGAGCCCGGCCGCGTGCGCGAGCGGCAGCAGCTCGCCGAGCGGGTCGCGCGCCGAGCCCGCCATCGCCTCGGGGCGCGGGAGGAGGTCGCTGCGGTACCACGCGTCGCCGCGGCCCACGACCTGGACGAGCAGGCCGCGGACACCCATGGCCTTCGCCCGCTCGACCATCCGCACGACCTCGGCCGAGTCGGCCAGCGTGCCCCGCACGACCCAGAGGTAGTCCACGGGCGGGGCTGCCACCGCCGAGTCGGGCGTGGCCCCGCCCGGGGTCACGCCGCCCGCGGGCATCACGCTCGTCCCGGCGGAGGCCGCTGGGGGCGCGGTGCTGTCGGGCGCCGAGGCCGGCGCGGCGGCCGCCGGCGTCGCGGCAGGAGCCGTCCCGGGCGCCCCCGCGGGCGCGGGCCGGGCGGGCGGGGCGAACGTCGCCAGGAGCCCCGCCATGACCAGCGCCGGTACCGCGCGGCGGGGCGCGGGGGGGGGCGCGCGGGGGGGGGGGCGGGGGCGGGCGCGGTCGGGCGGTGGGGGCCAGGGGCGCGCCGCCGGGGGGGGGGGCGGGGG
>CAZIXL010000035.1:0-11494 GCA_964542885.1 uncultured bacterium | reverse complement strand
ACGGCCGCGATTCCGGTGCTGCGGATTTTTTACGAGGACAAGGCGCGCGAGTTCATGGCCGCGGTGGGCGGGAACGTGCGCGGCGGCGAGGCCGCGTAGTTGCCCGGCCCGGGCAGGATCCGGAACACCAGGTCGAGCCGCGTGGCATGCCCGAGCACGGGATCGGCCGGTCCCGTCACGTCGCGGGCCGCGATCAGCACGGTGTCGGGCTGGACGCAGAAGCGCAGCTGGTCGCCCGTCGCCGGCGCGACGTTGCGCGGGCCGACGATGAGCGCCGACGTCGTGTCGAACTGGGCCAGCGGGAGCAACGGCGTCTCGTTGGCCGGGAACGCGTCCGCCATGACCTGCCAGGGGTCGAGCCGGATGGGCCCGGGCTGGATCGTGCCGGCCGTGAATGGCGACAAGCTCACGAACCCCAGCGAGACGTTGTCGAAGTAAGTCCCGCCGTTTCCATTGCACCCGAGGGTCACGCCGAAGCGGAAGCAGGCCTGGTAGACGCCGACCCAGACCCGGATCGAGTCGGGCCGGCCGTGCGCGTTCGCGAGCACCGGCCAGCCGATGTCCTGCTCCAGGTCGTAGAAGTCCGACACGCACTGCGGGTCCGGGTCGAACGCCACGTAGGGCGTCGACATGGGATCGCTCCACACCTTCGCCCCGTTGTTCGCCTGCGCGACCGGGTACACCTGCCAGGCCGGCCAGATCGCCACCCCCGTGAACGGCAGGTTGGCCATGCCCTGGAAGACGTCGAACACCAGGTTCATGCCGTGCGCGCCGTCGACAACCGACTGCGTGAGCCCGATCGGGTTGGGCGCGTTGCTGCCGTCGCGCACGACGGTCGTGTTGATCGTGGGCGACCACGCGCCCGGGAAACCCTCGCGGAAGGCCCCGGCGCCGCTCTCGGCGAAGCGCGGGTCCATCATGGCCTCGAACACGTCGTAGTTGCCCATCATGAGCACGTTGCCACGGACGTCGCAGTAACGCGCCGGCGAGTCCCACGCGCCGCACAGCTCGGCGTAGTTGATGCCGGCCTCGAGGTTCCCGAGGTGGGCGTAGACGGACGGCGGCTTGCCGGTCGACTTCCAGTGCGCGAGCGCGCTCGCGGCGACCCGGTTGTCGATCGCGTCGGGGGCGTCCGGGTCCTCGGATTCGAAGGCGCCGAGGTTCACGCCGTTCACGGTCACGTCGTCCAGCAGCACCGCGCCGCGGGTCGCCGAGTCGAACCCGCCGAGCCCGTCGTCGTCCGAGTACCCGCGGTTCGTCTTCACGCGGAAGACCAGCCGCAGCACGTGGCCGGGGTTGCCCGCCTCGTTGCGGATGGCGTCCACCAGCCGCACCGGCAGGACGAGCGTCGCGGTCGGCGTGGCGTCGGCCGTGTCGGCCGGCACGCAGCCCGCGGCCGCGAAGATCTCGCGGTAGGGCGCGCCGTCGAAGAGCCGCAGGACCTCCGAGAACCACCGCCGCTGCGGGTCGTAGACCGGTGCCACGGTGCCGTCCGAGTAGGTGCACTCCGTGTCGTCGACCGGGACCCCCACGTACACCATGAACGAATCGCGCGGCGCGTTCTCGCCCGCCGCGCTCGAGGAGACGAAGTTGCCCGCCACGACCGACAGCGGGTCGCCGTGGAACCAGCCCGTGCGCGTCGCCGCCTCCCGCCCGTAGCCGGTCGAGAGCCGCGTGCGGTAGAGGAACGAGATCGTGAGCGGCTGCCCCGCGGGCGGCACCAGGTCGCGGTACAGCATCTGGTCCCACTGGTTCGCGTAGCCCGGGTAGCGGCGCGAGCCGCCGAACGCGCCGCCGCCCGACACCCGCTCGACCGTCGACTGGTTGAACGGGTTGCGCGTGACCGGATCGAGCACGGATACGTCGCCGAGCTGGCGCAGGCCGCACCACGCCGAGCGGCTGCCGGAGAGCGGCGCCCACTGCACCGCCGAGCCCCCCGGCTGGTTCACGCCGGCATCGGCGTGCCACACGCCCACGACGCCGTACGTGCGCTTCGCCCCCTCGCCCTGGTTGATCGCGTAGTTGGCGACGTTGCCCATGTCCAGCGCCCACCACGGGCGCTGCACGTCGGGCCGCGTGTACCCGGCGGTCGAGGTGTACAGGCGCAGGTCGGGCCACCAGCCCGCCAGCGAGTCCTGGATCCCGTGCGAGGCGAGCACGCCCGCGTGGTCCCAGTCCCAGATCGCGTTCGCCGCGTCGTTCACGCCCGGCCGGTGGTGACCGGCATACAGGTTCCACCAGTTGTCCGTCGCGCTCCAGTGATCCGAGTGCGAGAGCCCCACGAACACGGTGTCGGGATACCCGCCCGCAAGATGGACGTAGTTCCCGTTCACCCCTTCGCACTGCGCGCGGACGAACGAGACGTTCCTCACGACCGGGACCGGCTCGTCGGCCGGGACCTGTGCGTGCGCGGACGCCACCGCGCCGAGCGCGAGGAGGACGGTGAGCACGACCGTCCGGGTGCTGCCCATGTCGCCACCTCCGGCGCCGCCATTCGGGGGCGAATGCGGCGGCTCGCCGGCGCGGAGGGTCGCGAGTCGCGAGCCCGCGGACGAAGCACCGATGGCGATGTCGGGACGGACGGACGGCCATGGTCCGGGCAGGTGCCCGGTTCGTGCGGGATCGTCGCGCTCCCGCCGGCGCGGACAGGATGCTAGACCTGCGCGAATGGCCCGCGAATGCGCATCGTGCTGCCATCGGAGAGCGGGCCGCATCGCCGGGTTCAGCCGCGGGTCACCGAAGCTTCAGCCGCGCCTCGCGTGCGCGTGCCGCGGCGGGGCCGGGCGGCGCGCCCGCTGCCCCCACGCGAAAGGCCCCGGACCGTGCGGGTCCGGGGCCTGCGCAGCGCGGCTCGCGCCGCGCGACGTCACTTGCCCGAGAAGTTCGGCTTGCGCTTCTCGATGTAGGCCGCCAGCCCTTCCTTGGCGTCGTCGCCCTGGAAGAGGAGCTGCTGCAGCTCGCGCTCGACCGCCAGCGCGCTCTCGAACGGGATCTCGGCGCCCGACTGCACCGCACGCTTGATCCGGCCCACGGCCTTGCTGGCCGAGTTCGGCGGGCAGAACTTCTCGGCGTAGGCCTGCACCTTGTCCATGAACTCCTGCGTGCTGGCCGTCTCCCAGATGTCGTTGATGATGCCCAGTTCGAGCGCCTTCTCGAACGCGAACACCTGCGCGGTCACCATGAGCTCGATCGCCTTCGACTTGTTGACGAGCCGCGCCAGGCGCTGCGTGCCGCCGGTGCCGGGCAGCACGCCCAGGTTCACCTCGGGCAGCCCGACCTTGCCCGCGCCCTTGCGCGCGATGCGGATGTCGGCCGCCATCGCGATCTCGAGCCCGCCGCCGACCGTGTGGCCGTTGAGCGCGGCGATGACGATCTTGGGCGTCTGCTCGAGGCGGTTCAGCGTCTCGTTCGCGTGCAGGCAGAAGTAGTACTTGAAGGTCGGGTCGGCCTTCTTGAGCATGTTGATGTCCGCGCCCGCGCAGAAGAACTTCTCGCCCGCGCCGCGCAGCACGATCGCCTGCACGTCGTTGTCGAAGCGCGCCTTGAGGATGGCTTCGTCGAGCTGGCGCATCATCTCGTGCGTGTAGCAG
Source organism: uncultured bacterium (assembly GCA_964542885.1). GTDB lineage: Bacteria > Eisenbacteria > RBG-16-71-46 > RBG-16-71-46 > RBG-16-71-46 > CAIXRL01. Next base: position 7,904 of record CAZIXL010000035.1, on the reverse strand, counting down.
TTGCCGGGATCGAAGGTCAGCTCGATCGTCATCACGCCGTTCTTGACGGACGTGTTGACCAGGGTCTGGGTGGCTTCCATTGGCGGGTTCTCCCTGATGGATCGGGATGGAAAGGGCGCGGGCCGCGACCGGAAGGGCCCGGTGGGCGGGCCTGCGCGCGCGCGTGGTCGAAGAGCGGCGGGAGTATAGGAGGGCGCGAAAAAGGGCGTCAACGACCGTAGGCGGGCACGACCACGCCGGTCGCTCGCCCGGCGGCCACCCGGGGCGTCACCGTACGAGCGAGACCAGCAGTTGGGCGATCACGATCTTGGCCATGGTCGCGAACGGGAAGACGGCGGCCCAGCCCGCGTTCGGGCCGTCGTCCCCGGCGCTCTCGGTGGCGAACGCCAGCGCCGCGGGCTGCGTGTGCACCGCCGCGGCCATGCCCAGCACGACGTCGGGCCGCGCCTTGAGCACGTGCCGCCCCACCCACAGCGCGGCGGCGGTCGTGGTCGCGGTGACGAGCGCACCGGCCGCGAAAAGCGGCAATGCCCTCGCTTCGCCGAGGGTGCTGGCGAACACCCATCCCGAGCGCGTGCCCACACCGGCCAGGAACAGCACGATCCCGATCTGGCGCAGCGTGAGTCCCGCGCTGTAGGGAAGCTGCCAGACGAGCGGGCCGCTGCGCCCGAGCGCGCCCAGCACCAGGCCTGCGACGAGCGGACCGCCGGCCATGCCGAGGTCGAAGCGATGCCCGCCGGGAAGCGGGATCGGCACCAGCCCCAGCGCGAGGCCGGCGGCGCAGCCGAGCCCGAACGACAGCACGTCCACTTCGGCGAGCGCGCGATACGAGTCGCCGAAGAACGCGACGATCTCCTTCATGCGCGTTCGCGGAGCGAGCACGCGCACCCGATCGCCCGGCTCGAGCACGGTGCGGCCGTCGGGCAGAAGGTCCACGTCGCCGCGACGCACGCGCGTCACGATCGCTCCGAAGCGCTCGAGAAGCCTCAGCTGGCCGAGCGGCCGGCCGAAGAGTGCGGGCTCGGAGACGAACACCCGCCGGAAGTCGAGGTCGGTGCGGTCCAGCTCGAGCTGCTCTTCGGCGGGCTCGCCGATCTCGTCCACGACGCGGGCCAGGTCGTCGCGCTCGGCCACGAGCGTGACCAGGTCTCCCACCGCCAGGGGCTCGTCCTCGTGAACGACGTCGACGTGCTCGCCCCGCCGGCGGCGCGCGAACAGCACGCGCCAGCCGCGCCGGCGAACCAGTTCGCCGACCGGCAGCTCGCAGGCCCCGGGCTCCAGCACGCGCACGCTGCGCACCTCGAGGGAGGCGGTGCGCCGCGACGCGCGCAGGTCCCTCGCCCAGGCGCGACGCGCGATCGCCATGACGAGGATCACGCCCAGCACCCCCATGGGGTAGCAGAGCGAGTACGCCACGACCGGGTCCGCGAGCACCCGCGCGTCGCGCCCCGCGACCCCGCGCAGGTGCTCGAGGACGGCCGCGAGCGCCGGGGTGTTCGTGAGGCTGCCGGCGAACAGCCCCGCGGCGCGCGGCCCCGCCAGCCCCAGCGCGCCCCGCGCGAGCAGCACGAGGCCCGCCGCAACGGCCAGGATCGCACTCGCGAACGCCGCGTCGCGCAGGCCGCGCCGGCGGAACGAAGCGAAGAACCCCGGCCCGCTCGCGACCCCGACCGTGTAGACGAACAGCACCAGCCCGAACCGCTGGACGATCTCGGGAAGCTGCAGGCGCGGGTCGATCGCGCCCGCCGCGAGGCCGGCGAACAGCACCGCGGCGACGCCCAGGCCGACGCCCGCGACGCGCAGGCGCCCGACGGCGAAGCCGACGGCCAGCACGGCGAACAGCAGGAGCAGGGGTTGGTCCACGAAGTGCTGGATCACGCGCGCAGGGTATCGGGACGGTCCCACCCCGTCGATGGCCGGCTCCCCGCCGGGGTGGGCCCCGCCGCCGGCCCGAAAAAACTCCTCGACGGGGCTCCAGGTCTTATCGTAGATTGCCGATGAACGATCACAGCGGGGCGGCGGGATCGCCCCCGCGACGCGCACCCGGAGGCCTCCCATGTCACCTGCGAAATCGGCCCGCGACGGCATCACGACCGCCGACGAGGAGCTGGCCGAGCTGGCCAAGGCGCTCGCCCACCCGGCCCGCGTGGCCATCCTGCGGCAGCTGACCGAGGTCGGCGCGTGCATCTGCGGCGAGATCGTCGACTTCCTGCCGCTCGCCCAGGCCACCGTTTCGCAGCACCTGAAGGTCCTGAAGGAAGCGGGGTTCGTCCAGGGCGAGATCGATGGCCCGCGCGTCTGCTACTGCGTGAACCCGAAGACCGTGAAGCGATTCCGCCGGCTCGTCGCCGAGCTGCCCGAGAGCGAGGACTGAACCCATGACGCCCGAGAAGAGCGTGCTGCCGATCGTGGAGGCGCCCGCCTCCCCCTGCTGTTCGCCGTCCACCTCCGCCGACCGCTGCTGCGATCCGCTGCCGGCCACGCCGGCGGGCCCGATCACGACCGCGATCGAAGAAGGCACGGACGTGCGCAGCGTCGTGCGCGACCGTTACGGCGCGGTCGCGAGCGGCACGTCGAAGAGCTGCGGCTGCTGCGCCGGGCCGCAGGACGCCGAGGCGGTGCTGGCGAAGATCGGCTACACCGCCGAGCAGGCGGCCGCGATCCCCGAGGGCGCGAACCTCGGCCTCGGCTGCGGCAACCCGATCGCGCACGCGCAGCTGAAAGCCGGCGAAGTCGTGCTGGACCTGGGCTCGGGCGCGGGCATCGACTGCTTCCTCGCCGCGCGCGAGGTGGGCGCGAACGGCCGGGTGATCGGCGTGGACATGACGCCGCCGATGCTCGAGCGCGCGCGCGCCACGGCGAAGAAGCTGGGCGTCGCGAACGTCGAGTTCCGGCTGGGTGAGATCGAGCACCTGCCGGTGGCCGACGCGAGCGTCGACGTGATCATCTCGAACTGCGTCGTGAACCTGTCGCCCGAGAAGGCGCGCGTCTTCGGCGAGGCGCGGCGCGTGCTGCGTCCCGGCGGCCGGCTGGTCGTGAGCGACCTGGTGCTCACGCGCGAGCTGACGCCGGAGCTGCGGCGCCACGCCGAGTTGTACGCGGGCTGCGTCGCGGGGGCCGCGCTCGAGGCCGAGTACCTGCGGCTCGTGCGCGAGGCCGGCTTCGAGGACGTGCGCGTGGTCGAGCGCACGGGCTACGACGTGGGCGCGGACGCCTTCGCCGAGGGCAGCCCCGAGCGCGAGGCGTTCGCGGCGGTGGTCTCGATCAAGGTGCAGGCCACGCGCGGCGCGGCGCAGCACTGACCCGGCACGGGACACGGTGGCCGGCGCGCGGCGGGTGCCGCGCCGCCGGCCGCACCCTTACCCGCCCGTGACACCGCGGGCCACGGCCCGCCGATACACTTCCGGGTCCATGAACGCCCGTGCCCTCGCCCCGGTCCTGCTCGCGGCCGCGCTCGCCGCACCGCTCCTGGCCCCTCCCGCCGCCGCGCCCGCGCGCGCGGCCGGAGCGAAGGAGCAACGGGTCGCGCTGCTCACCGCGCCCGCGAACCTGCCGGACGCGCTGCTCGGCCAGGCGGTGTCGGCCCGCATCGAAGTGCGCGCGCGTGTCGCGCCGTCGGGGCTGGTCGAGGACGCGCACGCGGTGTCCGGCGATGCGCGGCTGCGGGCGGCCGCCGAGGCCGCGGTGCGCTGGTGGGTGTTCACGCCCGCGCCGCGCGCGAGCCGCGAGGACGTGACGGTCACGATCGAGACCAATGCCGACGCGCCGACGCTCCACCCGGACGTGCTCGCGATGGGGCGCGCCGCCGAGGAGGGCGGCGACCTGGCGTCGGCGATCGCCGCCTGGACGGGTGCGCTGGCGCGGGTCGGCCAGAGCCCCGTCGTCGCGGACGCGCAGGCGCTGCGCGAGCACGTGATCGAGCTGGCGCGGCGCATGCCGTCGCCGCCGCCGCCGCCCGCGGTCGTCGTGGTCCAGACGCGCGGCGTGCGCGGCGACCAGGAGCGCGCGGTCGCGCGCGGCACGCACGAGGACCTGCTCCCGCGCTTCGAGGAGGCGATCTCGGCGGCGCCGTGGTGGCCCGACGCGTGGCTCTGGCGCGCCGGCTCGCTCGCCGGCTGCGGACGCGTACCCGAGGCGCTGCGCTCGCTGAAGGCCTATCGCCTCGCGGCGACCGACACGGCCGGGATCGCGTTCGCGGGCCGGATGATCGACCGCCTCGCCGCGGCCGACACGATCGGCGTGTGCGCGGCGATCAAGACGTACGGCGTGGTCACCGAGAAGCCCGCGCGTTGAGCGCCGCGGGCGCCGCGCGCTACTCGAAGCGGCGCGAGGCGCGCGAAGGGGCCGACTCGCCCGCGGCCGGGGCCGCGGCGCCGAAGGCGGGCGGGCGCTTCTCGGCGAACGCGCACACGCCCTCCGCCGCATCGGGCGAGCTCCAGCAGGCCTCCTGCGCCAGCATCTCGGCCGCCAGGCACTCCTCGAGCGTGCGGCCGGGGGACGCGCCGAGCGACGCCTTGATCGCGCGGATCGCGACCTGCGGTCCGTCGGCGAGCCGCTTCGCGTAGGCGCGCCACTCGGCCTCGAAGCGCTCGGCCGGCCACACGCGCTGCACGATCCCCGCGCGCAGCATCGCGTCGGCGTCGATCACGTCGCCCGTCCAGCACAGGTCGAGCGCCCGCGCGAGCCCGGCCCGGCGCACCAGGTTCCAGGTGCCGCCCCAGTCCGGGTGCAGCCCGATGCGCACGAACGTCTCGCCGAACTTCGCGGCGTCCGAGGCCAGCGCCACGTCGCACGCCAGCGCCAGGTTCGCGCCCGCGCCGGCGGCCACGCCGTTCACCGCCGCGATCACGGGAAACGGCATCGCCGCGAGGCGGCGCAGCACGCCTTCGCCGGCCTCGAGCAGCGGGGCGAGCGCGTCGAACGGCGACTTCAGTTCGCACAACTCGGTCATGTACTCGATGTCACCACCCGCGCAGAACGCCCGCCCGGCACCGGTCAGCACGAGCACGCGCACGCCCGGGTCCGCGGCCACGTCGTCGAGGCGCGCGATCAACTGGTCGCGCATGTTGCCGGCGAACGCGTTGAGTTTCGCCGGGCGGTTCAGCGTCACGACGGCGACGCCGTCGGCGATCTCGAGCAGGACGGTCTTCTCGGACATGGGGGCGAGTCTCCGACACGGGCGAAGGAACAGGGTGGGACGAACGTCGACGGCACACTATCGCCGGCCCGATCGAGGGGCCAGCGGTCCGACCTCGGGTGTGGTCCGACCTTGGGGCACGAGCGGTGACCGGCGGCAGGAAACTGTTGCGGGACGGTCAGGCCGGGCATAGCCTCGCGCCCCCATGGTGAAGGCCGTCGCCCGCCGTATGGATTCGCTCACCGTCCTCGTCGATTTCGTGCGCGAGTTCCTCGCCGCGGAGGAGATGTCGAGGGAGGCCGCTTTCGACATCGACCTGGTGATCGAAGAGCTCTTCACGAACCTCGTCCGCCACAGCCGCGGGGACGGGGACGTCGAGGTGCAATTGGCCCGGGCTCCAGGCGAGATTCGAATCACGATCCGGGCTGCGGAACCATCCCCCTTCGACCCAACGGCGGCGCCGCGGGTCAATCCGAACGTGCCGATCGAGCAGCGCCGGGCCGGCGGGCTCGGCATCCATTTCGTCCGGCAGCTGTGCAGCGTCTTTCGCTACGAGTGGACCGACGGCGTCGGCACCACGCTCGTCGTGATGGGAGTGAACGGATCGTGCTCGAGTTGAGTGTGGAAGCGGGCGGCGTGGTCCGCCTGCGGGGACGCCTGGACGCGGCCGAATCCGACCGCGCTCTCGAGACGCTCCAGAGGGTGGCGGGCCCGCTGACGCTCGAGTGCAGCGGGCTGGAATACGTCTCCAGCGCCGGAATCTCCGTGATCATGCTGACGTGGAAGCGGCTCCAGGGCGAGGGCAGCTCGATGAAGCTCGAGGGCCTGACCCCCCGGGTCCGCAACGTCTTCGGCTACGCGGGCCTCGAAAAGGTCCTCGGCATCGAGTAGCGACCCGGCGCCGCCCCCCAGGCGTCACGCGCTGTCACCGCCCGGCGGGCTCCGGCCCCGGAGCGTCCCGGCCCGCCCGGCCGGGCGCACGGTCCGCGAGGTCGCCCGGGCCCCTGCAGATCCTCCCCAACTTCGGGCGGCAGGGCGTGTACTGATGGACGACGAGACGCTGGTCCGAAAGTGCCTCGACGGCGATACGGAGGCGTTCGGCGAACTGGTGGGCCGTTACGAGCGGCCGCTCTTCAACGTGGCCCTGCGGATGCTGCGGGACCGCGAGGAGGCCCGGGACGTCACGCAGAGCGCCTTCGTGAAGGCCTGGCAGCACCTCGACCAGTTCGACCGGAGCCGCCGGTTCTTCAGCTGGTTGTACCGCATCGCGGTCAACGAAGCGCTGAACCGGGCGACGCGGCGCCGGCCGGCCGGGCCGATCGACGAGCGTCTGGCGGACCGGGGGAGTTCCCCGGACGAGAGCGCCGAGCGCAACGAGCGGGCCCTGCTGGTCGAGCGGGCGGTGAGCCAGCTCTCGGACGCCTATCGGGAGGTCATCGTGCTGAGACACTGGCTCGACCTGTCGTACGAAGAGATCGCGGAGGCGCTCCACGTGCCTGCGAAGACCGTCAAGTCGCGGCTCTTCTCGGCCCGCGTGCGGCTGGGCGAGAACCTGGCGGGCATGGGAGTCGAAGCCTCGTGACCAGGCCGCTCGACGAGCTGATCCAGCGCGCGCTCGACGGGGAGGCCACGGCGGCCGAACGCGCCGAGCTCGAGGCCCGTCTCGCGGCGGACCCGCACGCCCGGGCCCGCCACGAGGAGCTGGTGCGCGTCTTCCTCGCGCTCGAGGACGCACGAACCGAAGACCCACCGGCCGGCCTTCGCGACGACGTCCTGAACGCCATCCGCGGGGCTGCCCCCGCCTGGCGCCGGGCCCCGGCGCGCCCCGGCCGGCCGATCGTCTCGTGGCTGCGGCTCGTGCTGCCCGTCGCGGGGGCGGTGGCCGCCCTCGCGGTCTTCGTCACCTGGCAGGGGCTCAACCGCCCGGTTCCCGGCGACGGCATGAGCGGCGCGATGTCGGGCGCCGACCTCCCGAGCCGGCTTCGGCTCGGCAGCGGCGGCGACGCGGTCTTCGTTCACTCGGGCCCGGCAGAGGGCGGGTTCCGGGTGACCATCCAGTCGGGCGATGCGCCCGTGACGGTCGTTCTCGAGGCCGTGGATCCGGGGATCGTCCTGAGACTGTCGGAGCCTGCCGCCCCTCCTGCGTCCTCCCGCATCGAAGCCGCCGTGCCCGCGCATTCCCGCGTGGTCGCCGAGGGGGCCTCCCGGAGCAGCCGGGCGCTCGTTCGCGTGAGCGTCACCCTTCCCGGAGGCGAGTCGGCCCGCGGGGAGATCGGCCTGCAGGGGCTCCGGCCGGCCCCCTGAGGTGATCGGATCGAAGTTCCGCGCCAACTTCCGCCGGCGCGAGTGGTCATTCCACCAGAACCATCGCGAAACGCACGTCCACAGCACGTTGGAGAGGAGGGTCGGACCCATGGCCAGAAACCGCACCGCAATCGTCGCCGCAGTCGTCGTTGTCGCCGCTGCAATCGGATTCCTCGCCTCGAGGGGCATCCTCGGCTACCCGCCCAAGGGCACCGAAGGCACGATCGGAGCCGCCAAGCGCTACCAGGCCCAGCAGATCTCGCCCGAGGACGTGCAGCTGGACGACCCGCAGGTCCAGGCGTTCATCCAGAGCGATCTCTTCCACCGGATGCAGACGGACGCCGTGTTCCGCAAGTCGGTCATCGACGGCGGCCTCGATCGCTACATGACCGCACAGGCCCGTGCGCTCGATCTGGCGCGCGCCTCCTTCGACGCCGCGAAGTCGGCGGACGCCGCGAAGATG
>CAZIXL010000034.1:0-11565 GCA_964542885.1 uncultured bacterium | reverse complement strand
AGCCCGCCGCCGTCCTGCTCCTCGAGCCCCCGCCACGCGAACACCACGTTCTCGCGGTGGACGTCGTTCATCGGGTACGCGGCGTCCTTGCCCAGGTAGTCCATCGCGGCGAGCGCGGCCTGCGTCTCCTCGAGCGAGAACCCGCGCTGGCGGGCGTCCGTCACGCGCTGCTCGAGCACGAGCAGGTAGTCGAGGTCGCGCAGCAGCCGCCGGTAGCCGTTCGCCCGCCCGGTGGCGATCGGGCCGTGGCCCGGCACGAGCGTGCGCACGTCCTCCTGCTCGAACACCCAGTGCAGCGACTTGAGCGTCTGCCGGTAGACCCACGGCGGCCCGTCGAGCCACGGGATCTCGATGTCGCTCAGCATGTCGGCGGCGACGAACAGGCCGGTCGCGGGAAAGAAGAAGGCGAGCTGGCTCGCGCAGTGCCCGGGCACGTCGTAGGTGACCGCCTCGAACGAGCCCAGCGAGAGCGGCGCGGTGCCGCGCACGGTCAGGTCGGGCGCGAACGCGCGGAACGGCCGCTCCCAGCGCTCGCCCTCGCCCTCGATCCACGCCTTCGCGCTGGCCTCGATCCTCGCCTCGTCGCGCTGCACCTCGTCGGCGAAGCCGACGTGGCCCACGGTCGTCGCCGCGGGGAACCACGGCCGGCCGAGCACGTGGTCCCAGTGCGGGTGGGTGAGCAGCAGCGCGACGTTCGCGAAGCGCGGCGCCTGCTCGGACGTGAACGCGGCGAGCTCGGCCATCTCGGAGGGCAGCACGCCCGGGTCGATCACCAGCGCGTGCCCGTCCTTCGCCAGCACGACGCTGTTCATCTCGTAGGCGCGGTTGCGGCGCAGGTGCGCGCCGTCGCCGAGGTCGGTCCAGGCGCCGGGCAATGGCCTAGGGCTCGGTCGGCACGACGATCCGGCCGGCGATGATCGCGTCGCGCAGCGAGTCCACCTTCGCCTTCACGTCGTCGGGGATCAGCGCCTTGTTGCGGTCGTCGTAGACCCACGTCACGCCGTGGTCGGCGAGCCCGAACGTCTTCACGCCGCCGTGGAACGTGCCGTCCTTGACCGCGCGGATCGTCTCGAGCACCGCCACGTCCACGCGCTTGACCATGCTCGTCAGGATGTGGCCGGGCGCCTCGTCGTACTGATCCGAGTCCACGCCGATGGCGAGCTTGTCCAGCTCGCGCGCGGCCTCGAACACGCCCAGGCCCGTCGAGCCCGAGGCGTGGAAGATCACGTCCGCGCCGGCGTGGTACTCGGCGAGTGCGAGCTCCTTGCCCTTCGTGGGATCGCGGAACGCGTTGCCCGTGTTGCCCGCGTACTTCACCAGCACTTCGCACTTCGGGTCCACGGCCTTCGCGCCGGCGGTGAAGCCCGCCTGGAACTTGCGGATGAGCGGGATCTCCATGCCGCCCACGAAGCCCACCTTGTGCGTCTTCGACACCAGCGCCGCGAGCGCGCCGACAAGGTAGGAGCCCTCCTCCTCCTTGAACTTGAGCGCGACCACGTTGGGCGGGATCGAGTCGCCCGGGTTCACGGTGTAGTCCACGCACGCGAACTTCTTGTCGGGAAACTCCCCGGCCAGCGCCTTCACGTCGTCGGTGAACAGGAAGCCCACGCCGAAGACGAGCTTCGCCGGGCCCGCGGCCAGCTGGCGCAGCTGCGGCTCGCGATCGGCGCCTTCGTTCGTCTCGAGCGTCGTGAACTCGATCCCGAGCTGCTTCCTGGCCTCCTCGAGGCCCTGGTAGGCGGCGTCGTTGAACGACTTGTCGCCGCGCCCGCCGATGTCGAAGACGAGCCCGACCTGCATGGGCGCGGCGCCGCCGGCGCCGGACCCGGACGCGGAGGGCTTACCGCACCCGGCGGCGAGAGGAAGCGCGGCGAGCAGCGCCAGCGCGGCGGCGGCGATTCGGCGAAGCGGCTTGGGACCCATGGGAGGCCTCGGGGAACTCGTGGATGGGGGCCGCGGCCTGAGCCTTGCGGCCGAGATCGAAGCAGCGCCGGCAGCGCGCCTCGTAGAGATCGGCGCCGCCCACCACCACGCGGCCGCCCTTCGCGACCTTGCGGTAGGTGCGGTTGGCCGGCGCGCCGCACACCATGCAGATGGCGAGCGTCTTGGTGATGTACTCGGCGACGGCGAGCAGCTGCGGCATGGGCTCGAACGGCTGGCCCATGTAATCCTGGTCGAGCCCGGCGACGATCACGCGCTTGCCCTGGCGGGCGAGCCGGTCGCACACCTCGACGAGTGCGGGCCCCAGGAACTGGCCCTCGTCGATGCCGATCACCTGCGCCTCGTGCGCCCAGCGCAGCACGTCCTTGGCGGTCTTGACCGAGCGCGAGGGGATCTTGAGCTCGCTGTGCGACACGATGTGGTCGCGTGCGTAGCGGTCGTCGATGGCGGGTTTGAAGATCTCGACCCGCTGGCGGGCGATCTGGGCGCGGCGCAGCCGGCGGATCAGCTCCTCGGTCTTGCCGCTGTACATGCTGCCGACGATGACCTCGATCCAGCCGCTGCCCGCGCGGGGCGGAATGTGCTCGTCCATAAGGCGCGGAGGCTATCCCGGCGCCTCTGGGTGCCGCAAGCGCGGGGCGGTGGGCGGTTAGGGAGCACCTTCTGGATGCGTTCGGGCAGCGAAGTGACCGCCGGGCGGGCGGGTCACTCGAGCAGGGTCACCCGGACGACGCGCTCGTCGGTGCCCTGGCGCAGGCGCACGAAGTAGAGCCCGGGCGGGACGTGCCCGCCGGGCGACAGGGCGGCGGTGTGCGCGCCGGGGCCGAGGTGCCCGACCTCGCGCACGGTGATCGCGCGCCCCGCCACGTCCAGCAGCTCGAGCCGGGCGGCGCCCGCGCGATCGAGCGCGAAGCAGACCTCGAGCGGCCCGCCGCGCGCGGGATTGGGGCGGACCGGTTCCAGCACGAGCGCGCGTCGCCCGGACCCCTCCACGCCCGCCGTCGAGCCGCCCGTGCGCACGCCCACGCGCAGCTCCGACGTGCCGGGGCTGCCGGTGGTCCACGTCTCGGTCCAGACCAGCACGCTCCGGCCGGCGTCGAGAACGCCGCGCCCGCTCGCCGAGCCGTCGCGCGTCACCGTCCCGTCGGGCGCGAGCGTGAGCGTTCCGCTGATCGGCCGGCTGGTGCCCGCGCTCTCGAGTTCGGTGCCGCTGAAGGTGCCGTCGGCCGCGACCGTGACGTGCGCGCGGTTCCACCAGGGTGCGCCGGGCCCGGTCGCGAGCGCGTGCATCTCCCACGTGCCCGCGAGGTCGGCCTGCACGTAGGCGGGGGCCATCTTCACCAGCATCGCCAGCTCGGAGCTGCCCGGCGTACCGTCCGGCCAGCTGTTCGTCAGCACGAGGACCGTCCGTCCGGCATCCAGCCAGCCGAGCGACTGCGGCGCGAACGAGAGCGTCACGGCGCCGTCCGGAGTCGCGACCAGCGAGCCGCTCGCCGGGTCGGTCGAGCCCGTGTGGTCGGTGAGGTCGCCCGTGAAGCTACCGTCGGCCGCGACCGTGAGCCGTCCGCGCATCCACCAGGGCGCGCCGGGCCCGGACACGAGGGAGTTCAGCTCCCACACGCCCGCCAGGCCTGCGGGCGTGGCGCCGCCGGGGGTCTTGAGCGCCACGCGCAGCTCGGTCGTGCCGGCCTCGTCGCCGGTCCACGTGTCGGTGGCCACGAGCACGGTGCGGCCCACGTCGAGCGCGCCGAGGAACGTGCCCGACGCCGCGAGCGTGACGAGCCCGTTCGCATCCAGCGCCAGGCTCGACTGCAGCGTGTCGGTCTCGCCGTAGTTCGAGAATGCGATGGCCGTGAAGTTCCCGCCGGGCGCGATGTCGATGTTCGCGCGTTCCCACCAGGGCGCGCCGGGCCCCGAGGCGAGGGCGGCCGAGCGCCAGGGACCGGTGAGGTCGGCCGGCGAGTAGGCGGCGCCGGCCGTCGCCGGGTGCAGGAACGCGCAGACCGCCAGGGCGGTCGCGCAGGAGATGGCGTGGCAGGTGCGGCGCATGCGGCCTCCGGGGCTTCCGGGCCGGGCGCGCGAAACGGCGCTCCGCGATCGGGGCGGGATCGCCCGCCGTGCGGCCGGAAGGGCACGACGACCGCGTGAGCGTAGGCCCGCGCGGGTGCGCCCCCAAGCCGCCAATCACCGCGGGGGGACGCTCAACGCAGGACCACGAGACGCCGGTCCAGGGTGCGGCCGCCCGCGAGCAGGCGCACGAAGTAGAGCCCCGGCGCCAGCGGTCCGGTCGGGAGCGTGGCCACGTGGTGCCCGGCCGCCACGTCCGCGTCGAGCACGACGGCGACCTCGCGACCCTGCACGTCCGCGACCACCAGGCGCACGTGCGCGGGTGCCGGAAGCGAGAACGCCACGCGGCTCGAGGCCGTCACCGGATTCGGCCCCGGGGGCGCGAGCCAGGCCCTGCCGGCCCCGCCCGGTCCGTCGACCCCCGTCGTGTAGCGGATCGCGAACGGGCCGCTCGTCGCCGACGTGGTGTGCCCGGCCTCGTCGCGCGCGTCGACGCGCACCCACGCGTCCTCCGAGGCGCCCGGCGGGACGTCCCACACCCACGAGGTCGCGGGCGCGGTCACCGCGTACGCGAGCGGCTCCCACGGACCGCCCGGGCCCGCGCGCGAAACGAAGACGTCGCTCGACTCGACGCCACGGTCGTCGCTCGCGAGCCACTCGATCACCGGGTGCGAACCGATGACGAGCGCGGCCCCGGCCGCGGGCGAGACCACCTCGACCGCGGGCGGCGTCGTGTCGGAGGGGCGGACGCGCACGAGCGTGCCGCGCCACTCGCCGCCGGCCACGAGGTCGCCGAAGCCAGCGGCGATGAGGTCGCCTCCCTGCGCGGCCAGCGGGCCGACGCCGTAGGCCTGGCTCGGGAAGACGTGCGGGTACCAGGGGAGCAGCGCGCCCGTGCCTGCGTCGAGGGCGAGCAGGCCGTCGCGGGCCCCGGGATCGCCCAGGCCGAGCTCCCAGCCGGGCAGCCCCACGTAGACGACCGAGTCCGAGGCCGCGAGCGAGCGCATCGACGCGTCGTAGGCCGGCAGCCACGCCGTCGCCGTCGCGGTGGCCGTGTCGAGTGCAGCGAGGCCGTCCCGGGTGATGCCGCCGATCGAACTGAAGTGGCCCCCGACGTAGAGGCTCGCGCCCCCGAGGACCGCTGCATCCACGTACCCGACGGAGCCCGGTGAGGACGAGCCCTGGATGTGAGCGTCCCACGGCAGCACGGCCCCGGTCGCGGTGTCCACCGCGGCGATCGCGTGCCGGTCCTGGCCGGCGAACGTGGAGAACTCCCCGGTCACGTAGACGCGATCCCCGGCCGCGATCAGGGTGGACACGTACTCGTAGGGACTCGAGCTCGCATAGGCCGGCGCCCACGACGTGGGCAGGCCGCTGGCGCGCTCGACCGCCGCGAGGCGCGAGGCGGGATGCCCGCCGAACGACGCCCCGGAAAAACTCCAGGCGTAGACGTGCCGGTCGTCGGCCGCGAGCACGGCGATCCGGTTGTGGACGCCGCCGCTGGGATCGAACGCGGTGAGCTGGCCGGTCGCGCGGTCGAACGCCGCGAGCCCGCCGCGGCCCTGGCCCCCGATCGACGTGAAGAGCCCGCCGACGTAGAGCGCGTCCCCGGCAGGGGCGAGGCTCGTCGCGGTGCCGTCGAGCGCCGGACGCCAGTCGAGCGGCCGGCCGCTCGCGAGGTCGATCGCGGCGAGGTTCGTGGCGCCGCTCGTGCCGCACCCCGCGAAGTAGCCGCTCGCGAAGACGCGCGAGCCCCCGACGGACAGCGAGGTCACCGGCTGCTCGGCCCAGCCCTTCCACGAGGTCGTGAGCCCGGTCGCCGCGTCCACGGCGAGCAGCGCGCAGGAGACGTCGTTCGCGGACATGTGGAACGACCCGCCCAGGTAGAGCGAGGCGCCGTCCGTGGCCATGGCCTGCGGCCGGCCCCAGGAATAGGGCGGCTGCCAGGGCAGCGCGGCCGCAGTGGCGGCGTCGAGCGCCGCGAGGCCGTTGCGGGGCACGCCGGCGATCTGCGTGAACGTGCCGCCGACATAGACGCTCGTCCCCGCGATCGCGACGCAGTCGACGGTGGCCAGGCCCGGGATGGCGGCATTCCACGCCGTCGCGCCGCCGGTGAGCGGGTCGAGCGCGGCCAGGTACGCGCGCGCCTGGCCGCCGATCGAGCTGAACGGCCCCCACGCCCAGACGACGCCACCTCCCGCGGCGAGGCCCGCCGGCGTGTTGTTGGGGTTCGGGTCCCATGCCGTCACGAGGCCGCTCGCGAGGTCGAACGCGGCCAGCCCGTTTCGCGCCGCCCCGCCCGCGCCGGTGAAGAGGCCGCCCACGAACAGGCGGCTGCCGTCCGTGGCGAGCGCCGCCACGCTGGGGCTGCCGCCGGTGAGCGCGGGATTCCACGGCAGCACCGCGCCGGTGCGGGCGTCGACCGCCGCGAGGCCGTTCCGCGGCAGGCCGCCGAGCGTGGCGAAGCTGCCGCCCACGTAGAGCACGTCGCCGACGAGGAGCAGGCTCCTCACCGCTCCCCACGCGGGGACGCCGGGGTCCCAGGGGGCGACGGTGCCGTCCGCGCGGACGTGGACCAGCGACTGGCGCGGGGCGCCCGAGACCGCGGTGAAGTTCCCGCCGACGAAACAGCCGCCCTCGCCGTCGGCGAGTGCGACGTTCGCCGAGCTGGGGAACGTGTTGTCCACCAGGGCGGCGGGAATGCGCGGCCAGGGTTCGACGGGCGCGCCCGTCGCGGCGTCGAAAGCGACGGCGCTGCCGTTCGCGGGCCCGAGCCACGAGAACGCGCCGGCCACGTACAGCGTGTCGCCGGTAATCGCGAGCGCGGCCACCGAGCCGTTGGTCACCGGGAAGCGCCCGTCGATCTCCTGGGCCCGGGGCGCGGTGGTGGCGAGCCCCAACGCGAGCGCGAAGGCGACCGCGCAGGCGGTCGGGACGGGTGCGGCGAACGGAACGCGTCGCGGCATGCGGGCAGTCCTCCGGAACGGGGTTCTCTCGGCGATCCACGGACGCGGGGGACGTACGGGGCGGCCAGTCGTGCGGGCGCTCGCGCGGACGAAGGCCGTCCATGCTAGCTTGCGCCGCGTCCCAGGCCGCACCCGGTTATCGGTCAGGAGCCCCTCCATGCCCATGCTCATCATCGTCCTGCGCGCGATGCACATCCTCGGCGGCATCTTCTGGGCCGGGGCCGCGATGTTGCTCTACTTCTTCGTCGTGCCCTCCGCCCGCGCCACGCGGCCCGAAAGCGGGCGGTTCATGCAGCACCTTGCCGGCGCGAGCGGCCTGTCCGTGTGGATGCAGATCGCCTCGTGGGCCACCGTGATCGGCGGCATCGGGCTGTTCGCACCGGTCACGGGCGGGCTCGAGCCCGCGATCATGCGCACGCCCCGCGGCATCGCCCTCAGCGTCGGGGCGCTGCTCGCGCTCGGCGCGTTCCTCGAAGGCCTGCTGCTCGCCGGGCCGCTGGCCCGCAAGATGGCCGCGATCGGCAGCGAGATGACGGCGAGCGGCAAGGGCCCGGGCGCCGAGCAGGCGCAGCAGCTCCAGGCGGTGCAGGAGCGCCTGCAGCGCACCGGCACGCGCGGCGCGATCATGCTGGCGGTCGCGGCGCTGCTCATGTCGATCGCGCGCTACCTCTGACGGGCGATCCTCGGCCCGGCTCGCGCGGCCCCGGTCCGCGAAGGACCGGGGCTTTCGCGTGGGCGGCGTCAGCCCCGTGACAACCCTGCGGAACGCCGCCGGAGAGCGAACGTCCATCCTCCGTTCGACGGCCGCGGGCGTCCTGGTGATCCGGAGGGCTGGTCATGTCACGCGGTTCGCTGGTCTGGTTCGCATCGCTGGTTCTCGTTCTCGCCGCCCCGGTCGCGCGCGCGCAGTCGGCGCCGGCGCTCGACGGCATCTGGATGTTCGACGCCGCGCACTCCGACGATCCCGCGAAGGTGATGCAGGCGAGCCGCGCGAGCCGCGGCGGGGGAGAAGGCGGCGAAGCCGGAGGTGGCGGCGGCTACGGCCGCCGGGGCGGCGGCATGCGCGGCGGTGGCATGGGCGGCGGTGGCGGGCGCTGGAACCGCGGCGGCGAGGGCGGCGGTGACGCGGGCGGCGCCGGCGGCGACGCGCAGGACGCCCAGCGCGCCGCGGCGCGCAGCGCGATGGATCGCGTGTTCCGGCCGGCGAAGAAGCTCGTGATCGAGATGGCGACCGACGAGGTGCGGCTGTCGGAGGACGAAGCCACGCCCCGGCCGTTCGCGATCGCGGACAGCCTCAGGGCGCACGGCCACGAGGCGGTCGCCGGCGACGGCCAGGCCCGCTGGAACGGGGCCGTGCTCGAGACGACGCAGGTGCTCGGCCCGCGCGGGAGCCTGGTCGAGGACTACGCGGTCTCCTCGGACGGCAGGACCCTCACGATCACGGCCCATCGCGAAGGCGGCCGGCAGGGCGGGTCCGCCCCGACGTTCAAGCGCGTCTACACCCGGTACGAGGGCGAATAGGCGGGGCCTGCCGCACGGGCACCCGGGTCGGCCCGTGCCGGCCCGCCGTGCAGCTCACGAAACCCGGTCCCGGCGACGCGACCGGGCCGTGCCTCGGGGCGGACGCGGGCGTATGCTGCGCCCCGTTCTCCTCCCCCTCGGCACAAGGAGTGCCCATGTCCGATCTGCGCCTCGGCCGTGAACGCCTCGGCGACCTCGACGTCGCCTCCCGGCTCGAATGGCTCGTCACGAACGGCCTCGGCGGTTACGCGGCCGGGACCGCCGGCGGAGCCCTCACGCGCCGCTACCACGGCCTGCTCGTCGCTGCGAAGAAGCCGCCCGTCGAACGCACGCTGCTGCTCGCCAAGCTCGCCGAACGCGTGCAGGTGGACGGCCGCTGGATCGACCTCGACTTCAACCACTGGGCGGGCGGCACCACGAGCCCGCTCGGCAACCTGCACCTCGAGTCGTTCGACCTCGAGGGCACGGTGCCCTGCTGGACGTGGGCGATCGGCCACGTGCGCCTCGAGAAGCGCGTGTGGATGGAGCACGGCGAGAACACGACGTACGTGCAGTACCGGCTCGCGGCCGCGCCCGCACCCGTCACGCTCTCGCTGCGCGCGCTCGTGAACCACCGCGACCACCACGCCACGATGGGCCGCGGCGAGGGCCAGGCGCGCATCGAGCCCGTGACCGGCGGCGTGAAGGTCGAGATGGTCGACGGCGACCTGCCACTGTTCGTACTGGCCGACGGCGCCGAGGTGAAGCGCGCGCACGTCTGGTACCGCGCGTTCACGCTGGCGGTCGAGACCGAGCGCGGCCTCGACGACCGCGAGGACCACCTGCTCGCCGCCGAGTTCGTGCGCACGCTCGGGCCCGGCGAGGCGTTCACGGTCGTCGCGAGCACGCGGCACGACGCCGCCCGCGGCGCGCTGTCGCTGGCCGGGGCGCTGCTGCGCCGGCGCGCGCACGAGAAGTCGCTGCTCGACGCGTGGGCGCGCCAGCAGGGACGGCTCGCGAAGGAGGCGCCGGACTGGATCCGCCAGCTGGTGCTCGCGGCCGACGCGTTCGTGGTCGAGCGCGCGGCGCCCGATGGCGACGCGCTGCGCGGCGCGCCGGGCTCGCCGCGCACCGTGCTGGCCGGCTACCCGTGGTTCACCGACTGGGGCCGCGACACGATGATCGCGCTGCCCGGCCTGTTCGTGACGACCGGACGCGCCGACCTCGCGCGCAGCGTGCTGTCGCTGTTCGCGGCGCACCTCGACCAGGGCATGCTCCCGAACTGCTTCCCGGACGACGGCTCGCCGCCCATCTACAACACGGTCGACGCGGCGCTGTGGTTCTTCCAGGCCGTGCAGGCGTACCTCGACGCGACCGGCGACGTGTCGCTGCTCGAGGAGGTGTTCCCGGCGCTCGAGGGCATCGGCGCGTGGTACGAGAAGGGCACGCGCTACGGCATCCACGTGGACCCGCACGACGGCCTCGTCACGCAGGGCGAGGACGGCGTCGCGCTCACCTGGATGGACGCGCGCGTCGAGGACTGGGTGGTCACGCCGCGCAAGGGCAAGGCGGTCGAGATCAACGCGCTCTGGTACAACGCGCTCACCGCGCTCGCGCGCTTCGGCAAGCGGCTGGGCAAGCCGCACGAGAACTACGCCGACATGGCGCGCCGCGTCGGGCTGTCGTTCCAGCGCTACTGGAACGAGCCGGCGCGCGGGTTGTTCGACGTGCTCGACGGCCCCTCGGGCCCCGACGCGTCGCTCCGCCCGAACCAGGTGTTCGCGGTCTCGCTGCCCGATTCGCCGCTCGAGCCGGCGCAGCGGCGTGCGGTGGTCGACACGGTGGGGCGCGCGCTGCTCACGTCGTACGGGCTGCGCAGCCTCGCGCCCGGGCAGCCCGAGTACCGCGGGCGCATGACCGGCGACCGGGTCACGCGCGACGGCGCCTACCACCAGGGCACCGTGTGGACGTGGCTGCTGCCGCAGTACGCGCTCGCGCACTTCCGCGCGTACGGCGACCGTGACGAGGCGCTGCGGCTGCTGCTGCCCATGCGCGACCTGCAGCGCGCGATGGCACTGGGCACCCTGCCCGAGGTCGCCGACGGCGATGCGCCGCACACGCCGCGCGGCTGCTTCGCGCAGGCGTGGACGGTGGGCGAGACGCTGCGCGCGTGGCACGAGCTGGCGGCGGTGCAGGCGCGCGGCGCGCGCCCGGCGGCGCGCCGGCCCATGCGCCGCGCGTTCGTGAAGAGCGCGTAGCGTCCGGGAAGTCGCACGGCGGGCGGGCCCACGGGTCCGCCCGCTTCGCGAGCGGCCGTTTTTCAGTGCGGCGTCCGGGCGACGGCTGCTAGGGTCGGCGGGTCCATTCCCCTCCCCACGCTCGAGGCTCCCCGCGCATGCTCGCTCCCGGCTCCCGGCTAGGGCCCTACGAAGTCGTCGCGTCCAGCGGCGCCGGCGGCATGGGCGAGGTGTACCGGGCGCGCGATCCGCGGCTCGGTCGCGACGTCGCGATCAAGGTGCTGCCCGAGGCGCTGGCCGCCGACCCGGAACGACTGGCGCGGTTCGAGCGCGAGGCGAAGCTGCTCGCGGCCATGAACCACCCGGGCATCGCGTCGATCTACGGCGTCGAGGACACCGGCGGCCACCCGGCCCTCGTGATGGAGCTGGTCGAGGGGCCGACGCTCGCGGAACGTCTCGCCGCCGGCCCGCTGCCGCTGGACGAGGCGCTCGACGTCGCGCGCCCGCTCGCCGACGCGCTCGAGTACGCGCACGACCACGGCATCGTGCACCGCGACCTCAAGCCCGCGAACGTGAAGGTGCGGCCCGACGGCGGCGTGAAGGTGCTCGACTTCGGGCTCGCGCGCGCGCTCGAGTCCGGCCCGACCCGCTCGGGCAGCGACCTCACGCAATCGCCCACGATCACGAACCGCATGACCGCCGCCGGCGTGATCCTCGGCACCGCGGCCTACATGGCCCCCGAGCAGGCGCGCGGACGCGAGGCGGACCGCCGCGCGGACGTCTGGGCGTTCGGCGTCGTGCTGTACGAGATGCTCGCCGGCCGGCGGCTGTTCGAGGGCGAGACGATCTCCGAC
>CAZIXL010000033.1:6443-12022 GCA_964542885.1 uncultured bacterium | reverse complement strand
ATGCGCTCGGTGCCCACGAACACGCCGCCGAGCACCACGGCGCCGAGCGCGCACACCACCGCCAGGTTGATCGCGATGCGGACGATCTCGCGCGGGTCGGTCCTGGGGCGCGGGGCGCCCTCGATCTGGACGAGGTCGCTCACGACGGGGTCCCCGCGCCGAGGGTGCGCTTCGGCTTGAACCACAGGTCGAACGCCGGGGCCATCGCGTTGGCGATCAGGATCGCGTAGCAGATGCCCTCCGGGTAGCCGCCGTACACGCGGATGACGCCGGTGAGCAGCCCGACGAGCAGCCCGAACGCGATCTGCCCGCCGCTCGAGGACGGCGAGGTGACGTAGTCGGTCGCCATGAAGAACGCGCCGAGCCACAGTCCGCCGCTCGCCAGGTGCAGGCCCGGGACGCCGGTGTGGAGCGTCGAGAGCAGCACCCCCGCGAGGACCGCGAGCGGGATGTGCAGCGTGATGATGCGCCGCGCGAGCAGCACGCCCGCGCCCAGCGCGACCAGGACGAGCGAGACCTCGCCGATCGAGCCGGCGCGGAAGCCGAGCAGCAGGTTGTTCCACGCGCCGGTCGGCGTCGCGAGCGACTGCATCGCGGCGGCGAGCCCGTGCTCCTTCATGATGCCGAGCGGCGTCGCGGCGGTGACCGCGTCGAGCGGCGCCATGAGCGACGGCCGCGGCGCGATCCAGCCCGACGTCATCGGCAGCGGGAACGTGGCCATGAGGAACGCGCGGCCCACGAGCGCCGGGTTGAACAGGTTGAAGCCCAGGCCGCCGAAGATCGCCTTGCCGAGGGCGATCGCGAACAGTCCGCCCAGGAACGCCTGCCAGAAGGGGAGGCCGGGGGGCAGCGTGAGCGCGAGCAGCAGGCCGGTGCAGACGGCGCTGCCGTCGGCGAGCGTCGAGCGGCGCTGCATCATGCGCGCGGTGAGCGCTTCGGCGGCCACCGCGCCGGCGACGCTCGCGGCGATCACGAACAGCGCGTTCCAGCCGAACACCCACACGCCCCACGCCGCGGCGGGAGCGAGCGCACCGTTGACCCACCACATGATGCTCGCGGTGCTCTCGGCCGTGTGCAGGTGCGGCCCGGGCGTGAGCACGAACTGCGTCGTGCGCGCGTCGGTGCTCATGACGCCCTCGTTTCCGCGGCCCGGCGCAGCGCGCCCTTGGCCACCTGCATGAACTGGACGAGCGGCCGGCCGGCGGGGCAGACGTAGCTGCAGCACCCGCATTCGTAGCAGTCGAGCGGACCGTGCGGCTCGGTGTCGAGCGGGCGCCCGGCCTCGACGCGGATCGAGACCTGGTCGGGCTCGAGGCCGAGCGGGCACGCGTCGAGGCAGCGCCCGCAGCGGATGCAGGCGCCGAAGCCGTCCTCGAGCGGGCCCTTGCCCGTGAGCAGCACGAGCCCGTTCATGCCCTTGATGAGCGGCACGTCGAGGCGCGGCAGCGAGCGGCCCATCATCGGGCCGCCGGCCACCATGCGCGTCGTGTTCTCGTGCAGCCCGCCGCAGAAGGCGACCACGTCGGCGAGCGAGGTGCCGAGCGGCGCGCGCACGTTGCGCGGCTCCTGGACGCCCGGGCCCGTCACGGTCATGACGCGGTCGAGCAACGGGCGCCGGTAGCGGAGCGCGTCGTGGACGGCGTGCGCCGTCGCGACGTTCTGCACGAGCACGCCCACCGCCGTGGGGAGCTGGCGGAGGGGCACGTTGCGCCCGGTGGTGGCCAGCACGAGCTGGCGTTCGGCGCCCTGCGGGTAGCGCGCGAGGCAGGGCACGACCTCGACCGGGATGCCGCCGTTCGGCACGCGCGCGATCGCGTCCTCGATGGCGCGCATCGCGTCGGGCTTGTCGGACTCGACGCCGATCCGGACCTGTTTCGCGGCGACGATGCGGGCGAGCGCGAGCGAGCCCTCGACGATCTCGACGGGGAAGGACAGCATCATCCGGTAGTCCGCCGTCAGGTAGGGCTCGCACTCGGCCCCGTTCATGACGACCGTGTCCACCTTCGCCTGCCGCGCGAACTCGAGCTTGCGCCAGGTCGGGAACGCGGCGCCGCCCAGGCCCACGATGCCGGCCTCGCGGATGCGCCCGAGCGCCTCGGGCAGCGGCAACCGCCGCCAGTCCGGGTCCTCGGGGAACTCCAGTTCCGGCCCGGCCTCGGCCGCCGCGACGATGGCGAGCGAAGGCGCCATCGCGAGCGTCGGGTGCGGGCGCTTGTCCACCGGGCGCACCTTGCCGCTGATCGTGGCGTGCAGCGGCACGCCGGTCGGGCCGCCATCGGCGATCTTCTGCCCGCGCCGCACGAGCTCGTTCTTCTTCACGATCGGCTCGGCCGGGGAGCCCAGGTGCTGCGACAGCGGCAGCACGACCTCGCCCGGGACCGGCACGTCCTCGATGCCGCGCCCGGAGGTGGCGCCCTTGCGGGGATCGGGGTGGATCCCGCCGCGCCCGAAGGTGTGCAGGCCGTCCGTGGTCCGACTCATGGCCGTCACCCGATGAAGTGGGAGTCGACCACGCCCGGCAGGCACGCCAACGCGCCCCTCCCGAGCAGGAAGGCCAGGTTGGAGCCCGCGTCGGAGTCCGTTCCCGTGGAGGCGACGACCGTGGCGCTCAGGTGCGGATTCGAGGGGCGGCCGCGGCTCGCGTCGAAGAGATGCCCGACGCGCCTGCCGTCGAGCGTGACGAAGTTCTCGGTGTTGCCGGCCGTCGCGACGGCCGCGTCGCGCAACGTGAACACGCGGTCCACGCCGCCGGTGCCGGGATGCAGCACGCCGACCGCCCAGCCCTCGGCGCCGTCCTCGGGCGTGCCGAGCGCGTACACGTTGCGGCCCACGTCCACGAGCCCGGACTCGACGCCCTCGGCGCGGAGCGCGGCGACCGCGCGGTCCACCGCCCAGCCCTTGCCGATGCCACCCAGGTCCAGCGCGGCGCCGCGGCGCTCCAGGCCGAGCGTGCCCGCGGCGCGATCCACGACGATGCCGTCGGCGCCGACGGCGCGCAGCGTCTCGTCGATCTCGCGGTCGGAGGGCAGGTGGGTGCGGCCCGAGGCGTAGAAGCCGTACAGGCGCATGAGCGGGTAGACGGTCGGGTCGAACACGCCGTGGCTCGCGAGCGAGGCCGCCTGCGCGCGGGAGACCACCTCGAGCAGGTCGTCGCTCACCTTCACGGCCTCGCGGCCGGCCATGGCGTTGACCTTCGACAGCTCGCTGTCGGCCCGGTGCACGCTCATGCGGGCGTCCACGAGCTGGATCGCCGAGAACGCGGAGGCGATCGCCTTCTCGGCGCGCGCCCCGTCGCGGTGCCGGGCCGTGATCCGGATCCAGGTGCCCAGGCCCGCCCGCGAGGCCTCGACCCGCACGAGACGGCCGGACGAGAGCTTCGGCGCCAGCGTCCCGAGCGCCCCGGCCCCGGCCAGCAGGCCGAGCGAAGTGAGGAAGCGCCGGCGGGTGAAGCGCGTCGACGATTCAGGACGAGCGGACAACCCGTTATCAGCAGGGGGAATCGAAGCAGGCATTGCGCGACGTACCCTTTCTGGAAATCGGAGCGGATACCCAACCCCGCGCGCGAGGAATGAAGCCTGCCCGGTCCCCTTGCATAGGTTATGCAAGGGAATGCTCCCTGCCCGGCGACTCCGCCGGTTGGGAGTGGAAAGCGCCGACACCAAACAGGAGAGTCCGAGATGGGTCAGCTCAGGGAATTCTATGTTGATCAAGACCTTTGCACCGAATGCGGCGACTGCATGAAGGCGATCCCGCAGGCCTTCCGGAAGGTGGATGGCGAAGAGGTGGCCGAGGTCTACAAGTGGGACCTCGACGAAAGCTTCATGCCAAAGGTTCAGCAAATCATGACGGATTGTCCTGGCAAGGCGATCCTCTGGAAGAAATGAGTGACCGATGAAACGGCTTGATCCGCGCCAGATTGTCGAGGAATCCGTTCTCGAAGTGCGCGGTGACGGCAAGGCGGGCGGCGGCCTGGTTCTGGCGTTCCAGAGCCTGGCCGCCCTGTACTCGTCGCTGCCGCACCTGCACGTCCAGGAATGGCCCTTCTTCAGCTCCGCGCGCCGCGGGGCGAACATCCGCTCGTTCCTCCGCGTGAGCGCGAGGCCCATCGACATCGGTTGCGAGGTCACGCGGCCCGCCGTGACCCTGCTGATGGACGAAGGCGCCGCCCGCACGGTGGACTTCGCCGACGGCGTCCCGCACGGCGGGACGTTCGTGCTGAACACCCGCCGCAGCCCCGAGGAGTGCGCGAAGCACTTCCACCTGTCGGGCCGCGTCATGACCGTGCCGGGCGACGACATCGGCACGAAGTACCTCAAGGCGGCGATCGGCAACGTGTCGGCCTACGTCGCGATGACCGAGGCCATCGGCGGCGTGCCGTTCGACGACGTCGTCGAGACGTTCCTGAAGCAGCTTCGCAAGCGGCGCATCCCGGACGTGCTCGTCGAGCGCAACCGCGAGGCCCTGAACGCCACGCGCGAAGCGATCCAGACGGCCGAGTTCGACATGGCCCGCCCGGGCGACCACGCGACGACGCGCTTCGCCGGCTACGGCGAGCTGCCGATCGGCGCGCAGACCCGCCTGCGCCTGTCGCAGACGAACCTCACCTCCAACTACGCCCGCAGCGGCTTCCGGCTCCTGTTCGAGGACCCGAACAAGGCCTGCACCGGCTGTGCGCACTGCATCACGAACTGCCCCGAGGGCATCATCCGCTTCGAGCCCGACGCCGAGCGCGGCGTGCTCGTGACCGGGGCCGACGTCAGCTCCTTCTGCAAGCTCTGCGGCGAGTGCATCGAGGTCTGCCCCGAGCACCTCTTCAAGGAAGGCAAGTTCGAGGAGCAGTGGAGCGACGTCGAGACGCCCGAGGAGGCCCGCTCATGAGCACCCTGGACATCGCCCCGGGCCAGAGCCCGCACGTGCCGACGCCCGGCGGTGAGCTGTATCCCGAGATCATCGACCTCGCGAAGGTGAAGGCGGCCCACGTGCCGTTCTACACCGAGCGCGAGTCGGCGACCGCCGACGGCAACACCGCGGCGGCGCTCGCGGTGCTGCAGATGTGGCGCTGCATCATCTATCCCGGCTTCCCGATCACGCCCTCGACCAAGTTCATCGAGACGATCGCGGCCAAGGTCGGCGCCCAGAAGGGGACGCCCAAGCGCGTGAAGCTGCTCGAGGCCGAGCACGCCGTGGCGGACTACCTCGTGGCCGCTTCGGCCGCCTGCCGTGACCTCGTGTTCGTCACCGCGACGAGTTCGGTCGGCCTCGACCACATGACCGAGACCACGCGCTCGCTCGGGGCCAGCGGCCTCGGCAACGCGATGATCGTCGACGTCTACCGGGCGACCGCGAACTTCCCGCTGTGCATCGAGGGCGATCCCTCGGACGCGCTCGCGCACCGCGACGACGGCTTCATCCAGCTCTGCTGCCGCGGCAAGCAGCAGATCTACGACACGATCCTCCAGGCGGCGGTTCTCGGGATGCACCACGAGGTCCTCACGCCGACGATGCCCGGCTACTACGGCATCAAGGACAGCCACCGGAACGCCAGGTTCACCGTCGAGTCGGACGCGGCGATCCACGCG
>CAZIXL010000033.1:0-6343 GCA_964542885.1 uncultured bacterium | reverse complement strand
GGGCTCATCAACGGCGACACGGCGATGGGCAACTGCGTCACCTCGCGCCACTTCCAGGGCTTCAAGGTCGGCCAGAAGCGGCGCATCGAGAAGGCGCTCGAGATCCTGCCGCAGATCGGCGCGGACTTCGAGAAGACGTTCGGCCGTCCCGGCCTCGCGTTCTTCGACGAGGTCGGCTTCGAGAAGGGTGCCGCGCCCGACATCGCGGTGGTGAGCATGGGACCGGACTTCGGCACGTTCGAGTCCATCCGTACCGGCTGGGCGGCGAAGAAGGGCCTCAAGGTCGCCGGGCTCGCGCTGCGGCTCATCAACCCGTTCCCGCGCGACGCCGTCCGCGAGCGGCTCGCCGGCGCGAAGGTCGTGCTGGTCGTGAACCAGGCGCACCACAGCGGCCGCGGTCACCTCACGCTCGACATCGCCGACGCGATGTCGGACCTCGACACCCGGCCGCGCATCGTCAGCGCCTTCGCCGGCATGGGGGGCGCGGACGTCTCCGAACCCACCTGGGAGGCGATGCTCGAGGAGGCGCAGGACGCGCTCACCACGCCGCCGCGCCAGCCCTACATGGTCTTCCACGAAGGAGCCCGGCTATGAGCGGCTACAAGGAAACCGCGCTCAAGGACAGCTGCTTCCGGGCCGGCTCGACGCTCTGCCCGGGCTGCATGGAGTCGGTCGCGTTCCAGAACATCGGCCGCGTCACCGACAACGGCGTCAAGACGATCTTCTCGATCGGCACGTCGTGCGCCGAGGTTTCGACGCTCGCGTTCCCGAACGTGGTCGCCTGGGGCCGCGGCGACGATTCGCCCGACGACTTCAGCCGCAGCTTCGCGATCCTCCACAACGTTTTCGAGTCGGCGCCGACACTGGCCGAGGCGACGCGTGACGTGGCGGACTCGCTCACCAGCATCGGGGCGCTCAAGCGCCAGGTGCAGGTGATCAGCGCGAGCGGCGACGGCGGCGCGCTGGCGATCGGCCTGCGCAGCCTGCTGCACACGATCCACCGGCGGGCGCGCATCACGGTGATCGTGCTCGTGAACGAGATCTTCGCGAACACGGGCTTCCAGTACAGCCCGGCCACGATGCCCTACGCGGACACCAGCACCACGCCCGCCGAAGGCACGCCGGGCAACCTGAACCCGCCGCTCGACTACCTGCACCTGGCCATCGCGGCGGGCGCGGGGATGGTCGCGCAGCTCTCGCCGGCGCACGGCAAGCTGTTCGTGAAGACCGTCGAGCGCTCCCTCGAGGTCGAGGGCACGGCGGTGATCTTCGTGCCCGCGCCGTGCATCAGCGGCTGGAAGTTCGAGGACGGCCAGACCATCGAGCTGGCGCTGCTGGGCGCCCGCAGCGGCGTGTTCCCGGCGTTCGTCTGGGAGCGCGGCAAGGGCGGCTCGGTCAAGGACTGCTCGCTCGACGCCGCCGAGCGGCCGGACATCCTCGAGTTCCTGGGGATGCAGCGGCGCTTCGCACACATGATCGTGAAGGACAAGCAGACGGGCGAGGTGAAGCCCCGCCCCGAGCGCGCGGAGGACATCGAGAAGCTCCGTGCGTGGGTGCAGTCGAACGTCGAGCGGGTGTACGGGCTGGGGCAGTTGAAGTAGGGGGGACAGCCCGCGAGACGCGAGGCGCCGGGTGGCGTGACCACCCGGCGCCTCTTCGTTTCCCTGCGGATCGGCGCGTCAGGCCGTGACGATCACCAGCTGGCGGACCTTGCGGAACTGCTCCGGATCGAGGATGTGCAGCTCCATGCGCCCGTCCACGAGCTTCAGCTCGTAGCTCGCCAGGGGCTGCGGCGTGAGCACGCGCGCCTTCGCCGCGTTCGTCGGCACCACCGTCGACACGTCGGTGTCGAGCGCGAGGCCGGCGCCCTCGGGCACGTGACCAGTCGGCAGGAGCGTCTTGCCCAGGCCGAGGATGCCGCCCTTCGCCACGACCGCGCCCTGCTTCTCGAGTTCCTGCTTCGTGCCCACGATGCAGTAGACCGTGGCGTTCGCGCGCCGGCTCTCCTCGAGCGAGGCGTCACGCGCGACCAGCGTGTCACGCGTCTCCTGCACCGTGGTCTCGAGCGTCGTGACGGTGCCCTGCAGCTCCTGCACGCGGGCCGACATCTCGTCGAGCGTGTGCTGGCGGTCGGCGAGGTTGCGATTGAGGTTCGCGATCATCTTGTTGAGCGCACCGACCCGCGAGCCGGAGCGCTTGAGGTCGGACTCCAGCCGCTGGATGCGGTCACGGCTGCGCTGGATGCTGGCGCGCAGCGTCGCGATGCGCTCGAGCGCACGGCGGCTGTTCGGGCCCGCCATCTCCTGCTCGGCGGCGAGCGTGCCGGGGATGACGCCGAACGCCGAGTCGCGCGGCGTGATCACGTCCAGGCTGTCCTGGATCTCGGCGATCGCGTCGAGCGTGCGGTTGTAGCTCTCGCGCGACGCCGTTTCGGCGACGCTCAACTCGCGGTAGCGGCTGCCGGCGTCGCGGTTCTGGACGAAGAGCCAAGCGCTGAGCGCCGCGAGCAGCACGACGGCGCCGACGAGGAACGGCACGATGGTCTTGCGCATGAGGCGTATCTCCTGGGTTCGTGGGCCGCGCACGCGGCCGGGGCCGCCAGCGACCCGGTGGTCGAGCCGTGGGGAGGCGCCCATCTTCGGACCCGCGAGGGGAGAGGTCGCCGGCTGAGGATGGCTGCTGCGTTCTACACCATCCGGACGCGGTTTTCTCCCTCGGCGTCGCCGCGAGGCCTCCGCTAGCCGGTCAGGATGATGACCTGCCTCACTTTGCGGAACTCGGTCCGGTCGAGAATGTGCAACTCCATGACGCCGTCCACGCTCCGCAGCTCCCAGCTTCCGGCCGGCTGGGCCGTGAGCAGGCGGGCCTTCGCGGCGCCGGTCGGGATCACGTCCGAGACGTCGGTGTCGAGCGGGGCGAGCACGGTTTCGGGGATCCGGCCCGCGGGCACCGGCGTGCCGCCCAGGCCGAGGAAGCCGCCCTTCATCACGATGGCGCCCTGCTGGCGCAGCGCCCGGCGGGTGCCCACGACGTAGAAGACCGTCGCCAGTTCGCGGCGGCGGTCCTCGAGCGCGGCGTCGCGCGCGAGCAGCGTGTCCCGGCCCTGCTGGACCTCCGCCTCGAGCCCCGTCACCCGGCCTTCGAGCGTCGTCACGCGCGCGACCATCTCGTCGAGTGCCGACTGCTTCTCGCCCAGGTCGCGCCGCAGCTTCTCGATCACCTTCCGCATGCCCTCGGCGCGGACGCCCGCGCGCCCGAGGTCGGACTCGAGCTGGCGGATGCGGTCGCGGCTGCGCGCGATGCTGGAGCGCAGCGACGCGATGCGCTCGAGCGCGCGCTGCGCGTTCGGGCCGGCGAGCTGCTCTTCGGTCACGAGACTGCCGGGCTTCAGACCCAGCAGGGAGTCGCGCGGCGCGATGGCGTCGAGGCTGTCCTGGATCTCGGCGATCGCGTCGAGAGTCCGGCTGTAGCTCTCGCGCGAGGCCCGCTCGGACGACTGCATCTCCTCGAAGCGGGCGCTCTCCTGCCGGAAGCGCACGAACAGCCAGGCGCTGGCGGCCAGGGCCAGCACGAGCGCGACGACCAGGACGGGGGCCAGGGACTTGCGCATGCGTTCGCCTCCTTGCGGTCCGCGCCGGATCCAGGCGATGCGCCGGCGACCCGCGCGGTCGTCCGCCGGCGCCGGGCAGTGTGCCACGCGGCCCGCGGCGCGGAAAGCGCTTCCGTCCCGCGATTTGCGCCGGTCGGCCGGGGCGTTCCCGACCGCCGCCGTCCCCGGCCGGCCGCGCACCCTGAAGCAAGTCTGAAAAATGGCGCCGAAATCCATACGGCATCGTGCCGGCCGTGAATACCGGCCTGACGGGTGTGCCGCAATTGACACGACTGGCATGGAATACCGCTTGCTCGACTGCTCCATGTCTGTACGCACTCCACACGAGGCCTGCCATGTCGAGTCCTAGCCGCAAGCGATTCGTCGCGGGGTCCGACCGGATCCTGCTCCTGGCGACGCTGGTCCTCACCGCGCTCGCCCTTTCGCCGGCCACCCCGGCCGACGCCGCAGGGACGGACACGACGTCCGTCGCCGTCCCGCTCAAGCTCCCACCTGACCGCGTCTACGAAGGATCCGTCGGCCCGGACAGCGCCGTCACCTTCAGCCACGCCACGCACGTGGACTACGAGAGCAACCGCTGCACGGGCTGCCACCCGAAGCTCTTCCGCATCCTCGGGCCCTCGCCGCGCAACACGCACGAGGTCATGGACCGGGGCGGCTCCTGCGGAAGCTGCCACGACGGCAAACACGCCTTCGACGTTCGCGCCAAGGAGTCATGCCTTTCCTGCCACGCTGGCAGACGGCCGGTGAAGGCGGCGGCCCTGGCGGGGGCGGAGGCTCCTGCGGCGTTCAGCGGCCCGAAGCCGTTCGTCTTCAAGAGCGGCAGCGCCTCGCCGGGAACCGTGACGTTCCGGCACGAGTCGCACCGCGGCAAGGGCCAGACCTGCAAGTCCTGCCACTCGAAGCTCTTCGCCATGAAGCCGCTGGTGCAGGACCCGAATGCGGACTATCACGAGCGCGGACGGTGCGGCGCGTGCCACGACGGCAAGCAGAGTTTCGGCGTCGAGGACGACGACGCGTGCGGCAAGTGCCACGTGGAAGGGAAGGGCGGAAAATGAGCCACGCGCTGCTGTTGGACACGACCCTGTGCATCGGGTGCGGTGCCTGCTCGGCCGCATGCAAGGAGCAGAACGGCCTGCCGCTCGAGATCGAGGACCGGAACACCGCGTACACGTGGACCACGGTCCAGAAGCGCGCGGGCGTGAACGTGCGCCAGATGTGCATGCACTGCCTGCACCCGACGTGCGTCTCGGTCTGCCCCGTGGGCGCGATGCAGAAGACGCCCGACGGCCCGGTCCACTACCAGGCCGACCGCTGCATCGGCTGCCGCTACTGCGTCCAGGCCTGCCCGTTCGACGTGCCGAAGTACCAGTGGGACAAGGCCACGCCGGTCGTCGCGAAGTGCGTCATGTGCCAGCCGCGCCTGGCCAAAGGCCTGCCCACGGCCTGCGCGAGCGTGTGCCCGACCATGGCGACCAAGTTCGGTGAGCGCGACGCGCTCATCGCCGAGGCGCGCGAACGCATCGCGCGCAATCCCGGGCGCTACGTGAACCACATCTACGGCCTCGAGGAGGCCGGCGGCACGTCCGTGCTCATGCTCTCGAGCGTGCCGTTCGGTGACCTCGGCCTGCGCACCAACCTGCCCGACAAGCCGCTCGGCGAATACACCTGGGCCGTGCTCTCGCACGTGCCCGACATCGTCGCGCTCGGCGGCGCGCTGCTCTACGGCATCTACTGGATCACCAAGCGCCGGGAGTACGTCCGCCGCATCGAAGGCCCGCAGGACGGGAGGGAACAGTCATGAGCGTCCTCGACGTGGTCGCGACGCGCGCGCCGCGCGTGACGTTCTGGCGGGCGGCCTTCGTGGTCGTGTTCGCGCTGTTCCTGTACGTGACGGTGCTGCGCTACTGGCGCGGCCTCGGTGCCACGACGAACCTCTCCGACGCGTTCCCGTGGGGCGTGTGGATCGGCTTCGACATCCTGTGCGGCGTCGGCCTCGCGGCGGGCGCCTTCACGCTCATGGCGACCGTCCACCTGTTCCACATCGAGAAGTTCGAGCCCATCGTGCGGCCCACCGTGCTCACGGGCTTCCTCGGGTACCTGTTCGTGTGCGTCGCGCTCATGTACGACCTG
Source organism: uncultured bacterium (assembly GCA_964542885.1). Taxonomy (GTDB): domain Bacteria; phylum Eisenbacteria; class RBG-16-71-46; order RBG-16-71-46; family RBG-16-71-46; genus CAIXRL01. Next base: position 600 of record CAZIXL010000033.1, on the reverse strand, counting down.
GGCCAGCCGTGGCGCATCTGGCACGCGATCATCTATTGGAACCATCACTCCGTGATGTTCGAGGTCGCCTGGTGCGTGATGCTCTACACCACGGTGCTCGGGCTGGAGTTCGCGCCGATCGTGCTCGAGCGCTTCCGCATGCACGGGCTGCTCAAGGTCATGAAGGCGATCAGCACGCCGCTCGTCATCGCCGGCGTGCTGCTCTCCACGCTGCACCAGTCCTCGCTCGGCACGATGTACCTGATCGTGCCCGAGAAGCTGCACCCGCTCTGGTACACGCCGGCGCTGCCGCTGCTGTTCTACATCTCGGCGATCGGGGCGGGGCTCGGCATGGTCATCGTCGAGTCGCACCTGAGCGGCCGGGCGTTCGGCCGCGGACTGGAGATGGACCTGCTCGAGCCGCTGGGCCGGGTGATGATCGTGATCCTCGGCGTGTTCGGCGTGCTGCGGCTGGACCTGCTCTTCCACGCGGGCGCGCTGCCGTCGGTGTTCCACCCGACCTACGAGGGGCGCATGTTCATGCTCGAGTTCGGGCTCGGGGTCCTGGTGCCCATCCTGCTGCTCGTGTGGCCGCAGGTGCGGCGCTCGCCGGCGGGCCTC
>CAZIXL010000032.1:10922-12034 GCA_964542885.1 uncultured bacterium | reverse complement strand
CGTCCCCGCGGGTGCGCGCGGGCCCACGAACGCGTAAGCGTTCGGCACCAGGTTCGCGGCCGCCGGCATCTTCGGGCCCTTGAGCCGCATGGGCCACTCGACGCGGTTCAGGCCCCGGCGCCGCGAGCCGTCGAGCTTCGCGAGGAACTTGCCGCTCGCGTCGTACACCTCGACGCGCAGGTCACCGATCAGGTGGCGCTTCTTCAGGTAGTAGGTGATCACGGCGCTCTCGGGCAGGTTGTCGCCGGCCCAGTCGGTGTCGCCGTCGAAGCGCTGTTGCGAGCCGGGAATGGCGAGCAGCGACGGCCGCCCGGGCAGGAACGCCGCGTCGGCCGCCAGCACCTTCGGGTCGAGCGCGCGCAGCGGCGTGAGGTCGTCCAGCACGTACAGGCCGCGGCCGTGCGTCGCCACCAGCAGGTCGCCCTCGCGCGGCTGGATCGCCAGGTCGCGCACCGCCACGTTCGGGATGCCTGCGTGCACCTGCGCCCACTGCGCGCCGCCGTCGAGCGAGACGAACAGGCCCCACTCGGTGCCGAGGAACAGCAGGTCGGGGTTCACCGTGTCCTGCAGCACGACGTGCGCGTAGCCGGTGAGCGCGTCGCTGGCGAGCGACGTCCAGGTGGCGCCCAGGTCGTGCGTCACGTACACGTGCGGCGCCATGTCGCCCAGCATGTGGCCGTCGGCGGTCACGAACGCCGTGCGCGCGTCGTGCGGCGAGGCGCTCACGTACGAGATCCACGTGTTCGCGGGCAGGCCCTGCAGGTTTCGGGCGACGTTGGTCCACGACTTCCCGCCGTCGCGCGTGACCTGCAGGTTGCCGTCGTCGGTGCCGGCCCAGATCACATTCGCGTCCTTCGGCGACTCGGAGATGGCCACGATCGTGCAGTGGTTCTCGGCCGACGAGTTGTCGACCGACAGGCCGCCCGACTTGTCCTGCTGCTGCTTGGCGGGATCGTTGGTGGTGAGGTCCGGCGAGATGCGGTCCCAGGTCTGGCCGCGATCCTTCGAGCGGAACAAGAACTGCGCGCCGATGTAGATCGTGCCCTTGCGGGTCGGGCTGGCGTGGATCGGCGTGTTCCAGTTGAAGCGCAGCGCCTCGCGATAGCCGGCGG
>CAZIXL010000032.1:0-10912 GCA_964542885.1 uncultured bacterium | reverse complement strand
GTCCCCCGAGAGCGTCTCCCACGAGTCGCCCTTGTCCTTCGAGCGGTACAGGAACTGCGCGCCGATGTAGAGCGCCCCGCTCGGGCCCACGTGGATCGGGGCGTTCCAGTTGAAGCGCAGCTTGGGCTCGCCCTCGCGGCGGGCGGGCTGGATGTCCTTGCTCTCGCCGGTCGACATGGTCGTGCGCGAGATCGCGCCGCCCTGGTACTCGCTGTACAGCACGTCGCCGTCGGTCGGGTCGACGAACGCCCACATGCCGTCGCCGCCGTTGAGGTTCTCCCACTGCCGGTTCGCGATGCCGCCCGTCGAGCGCGACGGCCCGCGCCAGGTGCCGTTGTCCTGCAGGCCGCCGTACACGTCGTACGGGAACTTCATGTCGGCGCTCACGTGGTAGAACTGGCCGACCGGCAGGTTCTGCACCGCGCGCCAGGTCGCGCCGCGGTCGACCGACAGGTACACGCCGCCGTCGGTGCCGAGCGCCATCCACTCCGGATCGGCCGGGTCGATCCACAGCGCGTGCACGTCGCTGTGGTAGCTGGCCCCGCCGAAGCCGCCGCTCGTGCCGGCGAACGTCCTGCCGCCGTCCTCGCTCACCGACAGGTTGAGTCCGCCCTTGTACACGCGGTCGATGTGCTTCGGGTCGGCGACGACGTTGGCGAAGTAGAACGGACGCCACGTGACGTTCATGTTCGAGTCGTTGAGCCGCGTCCAGTGCTCGCCGCAGTCGTCGGAGCGGTAGAACGCGGTCTCCTTCGACTCGACGAGCGCGTACACGCGGTTCGCGCGCGCGGGCGAGACCGACACGCCGATGCGGCCCAGGTCGCCGGCGGGCAGGCCGTTCACGAGCCTGCGCCAGGTCGTGCCGCCGTCGGTGCTCTTGTAGAAGCCGCTGCCCGGGCCGCCCGAGGCGAACGTCCACGGCTTGCGCCGCACCTGCCACATCGAGGCGTAGAGCACGTTCGGGTCCTGCGGGTCCATGGCGATGTCGGCCGCGCCGGTGTTGTCGTCCACGTACAGGACGCGCTGCCAGGTCTTGCCGCCGTCGCGCGTGCGGTACACGCCGCGCTCGCCGCCCGGCGCGAACAGCGGACCCAGCGCCGCGACCAGCACCGTGTCGGGCCGCTTCGGGTCGATCACGATGCGCGCGATGCGCTCGGACTTCTCGAGCCCCATGCGCGTCCACGAGTCGCCGCCGTCGGTCGTCTTGTACACGCCGTCGCCCATGCCGACGCTGTTGCGCACCCACGTCTCGCCCGTGCCCACCCACACGGTCTTCGGGTCCGACGGCGCCACGCGGATCGCGCCGATCGACATCGTGTACTTGTCGAACACCGGCTTCCACGTGGTGCCACCGTCGCGCGACAGCCACACGCCGCCGCCCGCCGAGCCGGCCCACAGCGTGATGCGGTCGCCGGGCACGCCGTCGAGGCACGCGATGCGGCCGCTCATCACGCCCGGGCCCAGGTTGCGGGCGCGCAGGCCTTCGAACGTCTCGGAGTCGAGCTTGTAGTCACCGGCCGCGCGGCCCGTGGCGGGCAGCAGCGCGGCGAGGACGAACATGCAGGCGGACGCGAACGCGCGCGCGCGCGGGGCGGATCGGGAGCGCATGGCGGCGGGACCTCTCGGGGCTGGCCCGGGCCGCGCGCGCGCCGCCGGCGATGCGCGGCGCGCCGCGCGCGGTGCCGGAGCGTGGGGGGTTCGCCCCGCGCGGCGGCCGCGCGGCCGCGCGCGGGGCGCGGAACCGCTAGTTCTTCTTCGCCGTCGAATCCGCGGGGGCCGCGGGCGCCGGCATCACGAAGTCGGCCTCGGGCACGTCGACGTTGGCCTCGACCTTCTCGAACGTCATCGTCTGCCGGTGGTCGCTGCCCTTCATGCCCTGCGACATCGTGTAGGGCACGAGGATGCCGTTCACTTCCTTGTAGTCGCTCAGGTAGGACTCGCCCTCGACATCGGTGCCGCGCATCTTGCGCGTCGCTTCCTGCTTCACGGTCAGGTAGGTCTCGGTGTCGAGGTAGAAGTACTCGACCTTGCCGCTCTTGCGCGTGAGCTTGAGCTTGTAGGCGTCGGCGCCCTCGACCGGCTCGGTGCCCACCAGCTCGACGGTGTTGCCCTTGGCCTTCCAGTCCATGAGCGGGCCGTCGAAGTCGGAGTCCTCGATCGCGTCGGCGTTCTCCTCGGCCGTGAACGGCTCGGGATCCTTCGAGCCCATGAACGGCATGACCTGCCAGCCCGACTTGCCGTCGAACGCGCGGATGCCCGTCATGCCGCTGAACGTGAACTCGAGGCGGGTCTTGGCGGGGCGCACGCGCTCCATCGTGAACGGCGCCTCCATGCCCTGCCCGAGCGTCATCTTGCCGGTGAAGCGCCAGGACTTGATCGCCTTGATCTTGTCGGCGCCGCCCTGGGCCTCGAAGTGCTTGGCGACGATCTCGTCGACGCTCGCGGCCCGCGCCGGGGTGACGGCGGGCAGGGCCATGACGGCGAGCGCGAGCACGAACAGCTTGCGGAACATGAAGGGGACCTCCGTGGCTGGGCGGGGACCAGGGTGTCGCGTGGGGCGGCGAAAGCTACGGCGGCGGGGCTGCGCCGGGTGCGCGGCCGCCACGAACGCGGGCGGGCCGCCGACGGGCGCGGTGCTGGCCGGGTACCGGGCCGCATTATAGAGTGCGGCCCCATGTCGAGCCCGGACGTCCGCCTCCCCGACCTGCGGTTCGTGCCCGTGCCCGCGGTGTTCCCGCACGAGTTCCACGACCTGCAGCGCAGCCTGCCGCTGGCCGAGAAACTCCGCGAGTCCGGGGTGCTCCGCAACCCGCCGATCGTGACGCAGGTGGGTGACGGCCAGCGCGTGGCGCCGCGCTACGTGGTGCTGGACGGCGCCAACCGCACCACCGCGGCGAAGGCCGCCGGCTGGCCGCACATCGTGGCCCAGGTCGTGCGCTACGAAACGCCCGGCGTGCAGCTGTACACCTGGTACCACGGGCTCACGCGCGCGGCGCGCGCCGACCTCGAGCCCGCGCTCGCGCGCATCGCGGGGCTTTCGCTCACGCACGAGAGCCAGCTGCACGCACGCGCCATGCTCGCGCGCCGCGAGGCGCTCGCGTGCGTCGTGCTCGACGCCGGCGATGCGCTGGTGCTGCGCGGCGGCGACACCCTGCGGGCGCGCAACGCGCTGCTCAACGAGATCGTGCGGGTGTACCAGGACAGGACTCCGTACATTCGGGTGACCACGGATTCGCTGGCGCAGGCCCACCACGAGCACCCCGAGATCTCGGCGCTCGTCGTGTTCCCGCGGTTCGATCCCGCCGAGGTGATCGAGCTGGCGAGCGCCGGCGAGCACCTGCCCGCCGGCATCACGCGCCACCTGATCCAGTGGCGGGCGCTGCGGGTCAACGTGCCGCTCGAACGCTGCATGGACACCGCGACGCCCCTCGAGACGAAGAACGACTGGCTGCGAAGCTGGCTCGCCGGCCGCCTCACGACGCGGCAGGTGCGCTTCTACGAGGAACCCACCGTGATGTTCGACGAGTGACCGCATGAAAGCGATCGTCTTCCGCCGCTACGGCGGCCCCGAGGTGCTCGAGTACGCCGAGATCCCCGATCCCGTCCCGGGGCCGGGCGAAGTGCTGGTGCGCGTGCACGCGTGCGGCATCAACCACCTGGACCTGTGGCTGCGCCGCGGGCTGCCGGGCGTCATGCCGGTCATGCCGCACGTGCTCGGCAACGACGTCGTGGGCGAGATCGCGGCGCTGGGCGAGGGCGTCGAGGGCCTGGCCGTCGGCGCGAAGACTCTGGTCCACCCGACCATCTCGTGCGGCGCCTGCGAAGCCTGCGCCGCGGGCAACGACAACCTGTGCCGTCACTACGACGTGCTCGGCCGCAAGCGCAACGGCGGCTACGCCGAGCTGGTCGCCGTGCCGGCGCGCAACTGCCTGCCCTACCCCACGCGGCTCATGTGGGAGCAGGCCGCGGCCGCGCCGCTGGTGTTCCTGACCGCGTGGCACATGCTGGCCGGGCGCGCGCGCCTGCGCGGCGGCGAGACCGTGCTCGTGATCGGCGCCGGCAGCGGCGTGGGCAGCGCCGCGATCCAGGTGGCCAAGCTGCACGGCGCGCACGTCATCGCCACCGCGAGCGGGCCCGAGAAGCTGGCGCGCGCGAAGGCGCTCGGCGCCGACGAGCTGATCGACCACGCCAACGAGGACATCGCCGCCCGCGTTCGCGAGATGACCAAGCGCAAGGGCGTCGAGGTGGTGGTCGAGCACGTGGGCGGCCGCGTGTTCGAGGCCGGCGTCGAATCGCTGGCCAGGAACGGCCGGCTCGTGACGTGCGGCGCCACGATCGGCGCGAAGGTGACCGTCGACGTGAACGTGCTCTTCGGCAAGCACCTCGCGCTGCTCGGCTCGTGGATGGGCACACGCAGCGAGATGCTGGCCGTGATCGCGCACCTCTCGGGCGGCCAGCTGCAGCCCGTCGTGGACTCGGTGATGCCGCTGGCCGAGGCGCGCGAGGCGCACGAGCGCATCGAGCTGCGCGCGCACTTCGGCAAGATCGTGCTGGTGCCGTGAAACGCCGCCGGAGCCGCGGGCCCTTCGGCCTCGAGCATCGCGACGAACCGCTCGCGACGCCCGCGCAGTTCCGCCGCCACCTGCTGCGCAGCGCCACGTTCGCGTTCACGATGATCGTCGGGTCGCTGGCGATCGGCGTGGTCGGCTACCGGGTGTTCGGCGGGCTCGGGAGCTGGGTGGACTGCTTCTACAACGCGGCGATGATCCTGGGCGGCATGGGCCCGGTCGACGAGTTGCACAGCGACGCCGGCAAGGTATTCGCGGCGCTCTACGCGATCTACAGCGGCGTCGTGCTCCTCGCGAGCGTGGGCGTGCTGCTGGCGCCGCTCTTCCACCGCATCCTGCACCGCTTCCACGTCGTGGCGGACGAGGCCCCGCCCGAGTGAGCGCCCGCCGCGCGCATCCGTTACCCTGCGGCATGCCCTGTTCGCTTCCCCACGCGGTGCGGCCGTGACGATCACCGTGCTGTCGCTGCTCGTCGTCGCCGGCTCGTTCGCGGCCGGCCTGCTCGGAGCGCTCACCGGCCTGGGCGGCGGCATCATCGTGGTGCCCATGCTGACGCTGCTCTTCCACGTGGACCTGCGCTACGCGATCGGCGCGTCGCTCGTGTCGGTGATCGCCACGTCGTCGGGGGCCGCGTCGGCGTACGTGCGCGAGGGCTTCACGAACGTGCGCGCCGGCATCTTCCTCGAGGTCGCGACCACGCTCGGCGCGCTCGTGGGCGCGTTCGCGGCGGCGTGGATCTCGCCGTCGGCGCTCGCGGTGCTGTTCGGTGTCGTGCTGCTCTACAGCGCGTGGCGCTCGTTCCAGGCGCCCGAGGAGCACGTTTCGCACGAGAACGCGCACCCGTGGGCGGCGACGCTCAAGCTGGCCTCGCACTACCCTGGTCCCGACGGCCCGCGCCACTACTCGGTGCAGGCCGTGCCGCAGGGCTTCGCGCTCATGTTCGGCGCGGGCATCCTGTCGGCGCTGCTCGGCATCGGCTCCGGCGTGGTGAAGGTGCTGGCCATGGACCGGCTCATGAAGTTCCCGTTCAAGGTCTCGTCGACGACCAGCAACTTCATGATCGGCGTGACCGCCGCCGCCAGCGCCGGCGTGTACCTGCACCGCGGCTACGTCGAGCCCGTGATCGCGTTCCCCGTCATGCTCGGCGTGCTGGCCGGCGCGCTGACCGGCGCGCGCATCCTGCCCAAGGCCGATCCGCGGCCGCTGCGGCTGCTGTTCTCGATCGTGGTCGTCGTCATGGCCCTCCAGATGATGTGGAAGGGCATCCGGGGGCTGATGTGAGCGACCCGCGCGGGCCACTGCCCGAACCGCAGCAGGACGCCGAGTGGCGCATGGAGCAGCTGGTCGGCCGGCTGCTGCAGGTCGGCGTGCTCGCCGCCGCGCTGCTGGTGCTGGCGGGCGCGGTGTTCCTGCTCGCGCAGCACGGCGGCGCGATCGCCGACTTCCGCCGCTTCCGGGGCGCGGACCAGGCGTTCCGCACCGTGGGTGGCAGCCTGCGCGCCGCGCTCGCGCACGACAGCCGCGGGCTGGTGCAACTGGGCGTCATCCTCCTCATCGCCACGCCCGTCGCGCGCGTCGCCCTGACGCTGGTGGCGTTCGCAGTGCAACGCGACCGCATCTACGTCGCCCTCACGGCGGTGGTGCTGCTCGTGCTGCTCTACGGGCTCTTCTGGAGCCCGGTGTAGAGCGAGAGCACGGAAAGGCGAACCGTAAGCGGCGTCGACGCGTGCGGCCGTTACCGGATCACGACCACCTTCGCCGCCCGGGAAAACCGCCCGTCGCCGCCGCGCACGCGCAGAAGGTACAGGCCCGGCCGGACGTGCCCGCTGAGGGGCAGTTCGAAGCGGTCTACGCCCGAGCCGGTCGCGGTCTCGTGATGCTTCATGGCCTGTCGGCCCTGCAGGTCGTAGAGCACGAGGTCGCATGGCCCGGCATTCGCCCCGGACAACTCGACGCGAACGAACTCGCCGGCCGGGTTCTCGCTCCGGACGGCGAGCGCGATCTGCGACCCTCGCGGCCGCCATTCGGACTCGGCGCTGGTTGCGCGATAGCGGACATCGCGGCACTCGCGCCGGATCGAGTAGCAAAGGGCCGCACCGGCAGGAGCGGTGGAGTCGGCCCAGCTCATCGCGAGGGAGGGGCCTGCACGCACCCGCGCCACCGGCTCGGGCAGCGCGCCGTCCACGCTACGCAGGATGGCCCACCAGGTGCGCGGAGCGGACTCCGAGAGCGACCAATCGAGGCGCGGTCGCCCCTTCTCTTCGCTCACGGCGGGCGTGCTGGCCGTGGCCGTGCAGTAGCTGTGCGTCCAGTACATGCCGTCGAACGTCCGCCACCACGCCACCCATACATCGCCGTTCTCGTCTTGCAGGCAGGTGGGGTTGATGCCCTCCCACGAGCCGGGCAGCTTCTCGCCCAAGCCGAATCCGCTGTCGGTCGGGAACGCGACCCAGATGTAGTAGGCCACGTCTTCGCGGATCTTATAGCCGTACCATGCGAGCGCCGGGTGATCGCTCTCCTCGCGGCTGAGCTCGGCCTCAAAGAAGAGGTGCTGGAAAGTATCCGGCAGCGCGGCGTAAACGGTCTCGGGCGCCGCCCAGGCGCCTTCCCGGAAGACGCTTGTCTGGATGAAGTCGTAGTAGGAGGACCATGCGATGCGCACTCCCCCAGCGGGAAGGCGAGTGACTGATGGCTTGTGGGGGCCGTAGCCCTCGAACGGTTCGGGGGCAGTTGACCAGGTCGTGTCGCGGAGTACTCCCCAATGAAGGTGGGTGTCATTCGACTCCGCAGTTACCACCAGCACGCTCGAACTGTCGAGGGGGGCCATCACGAGCCCGCTCTGCGCGGCGAGGTCACTCGTTCGCATCTGCACCCACGGGCCACGATAGTCGGAGCGGTAGAGTCGGAAGATCTGCTTGGGACTGTAATTCTGCCCGTACTGGGTAGCCACCCAGCGGCGCGAGCCCCACGAGGCGCCCGCGTTGACGAGCGAGCCGCCCGGGACGCGCGAGATCGTGTCCGGCGCGGTCACCGAATTCCCCACCACGTCCGCGGTTATCACCCACGAAATGGGGTACCCGCCCGAGTCCACCAGCGCCGTCGTCGTCTTCCAGACCAGCATCTGGTGATCGGGCGGCGTCAAGGAGGGGTATGCCCAGTACTTGTCGGTCTCCAGTGTCCAACGCACGCGCCAAGCGCTGTCTGCCCATTCGAAGCCATAGGAGCGGCGCCCACCGACTCCGTAGTACCCATCAGCGACGACCTCGATGCGTCCGTCCCGCAATGGCTCGAAGCGATTCGGGACCATGTACGCATGGTCCAGCTTCAAGGTATCGATCGGCGCCCAGGTCCGGCCCGGAGCCATGGCCCCGCTGCGGCTGGGGATTGACCCGATGAGACATGCGGCCAATCCTGCCGCGCCGGCAGCGCGCCAGACGGTTCGACAGATGCCCTGCGGGCATCGCATCGCCTGCATAGACGGTCCCGAGGAATCCCTCACGAGAGAGAATCTACTTGACGGGCGCCCCCCCCTCACCAGCGATTTTCTCCGATGCCGCAATAAGGCGTCCCCCGAGGCCACAAGAATCCAGCATCTCGCGCGTCCATTCAGAATGGCCGGCCGACCAGCGGCATCGTTCCGCTTCAGGACCATGCCCCCAGTCGTGGAGGACGCAGTCATGCGCTGGAAGCACCTTGTGCCATTGCTGGCTTTGTTTGGCGCCCTGCCAGTCACGTCGCATGCTCAGGGCCAGTTCGTGTGCGGCACCGGCGACACCAACCAGGTCGTCCAGATCAACTGGATCGACTTTTCGCCGTATCGGAGGGGCCTCTACGGGCAGGAAATGAGCGCCCGGGATATCGAGTTCCAGTGGGACCCGCTCTACTCCAGCACCATCACACCCGATGCTGCATTGACACTCGACAAGTTCCTCCACGGCATCACGGAGACTCCCGGCCTCTCTCCGCTGGCCCCCGAGGCCAACACGCTGCAGGCGACCTACAACTACTTCCGTCGGATGGGCGCTGATTGGAACACGAGCAACCCGTGGGACTCCACCTCGCTTCGTGTCGGGCACGGGCAGGACGTGTCCGATCTCGGAGGAACCAAAGTCTCGCAGTACACGAACGCCGATCGCGCCCACGTGGACGCCTACATCGCCGACCCAAGTCGCATGATCGTCGGTGGTCGGCCCGTGGGTGGCGTCTACCCTTCGGCGGCGTTCAGCCCGACCGAGGATCTGTCGACCGGTCACGCGAGCGGCGAGGTGCGACATCGCAACTCGATCGGAATCTCACTTCCGGCGAACGGTGCCTTTCTCGACCCTGCAGGCACGGGCTGGACATCCCCGTACCGCTACCGACGCACGACGGTCTTCGCGCACGAGTTCCAGCACTCGCTGCAGCAGCCCGTGGATCCCTCGCACCCCGACAGCGGCTCGGCGAATCCCACTGGCGACCTCGACGAGCTGTGGTCGGCGGGAGCCGAGATCGTCGCGGGGACCCTCGACACGGTCGGCGTGCGGTACGAAGTACCCTACACGTGGCCGTTCCTGTCGAACTACCAGCAGCGCACGTCGTTCATGGCGTACATCGGCTACAACTTCCTCAACGAGGACCAGACCCGCTCGCTCTCCGGCATGCGTGACGACCTCATGTTCCGGTGGAGCCGCGGTGACCGGAGGCTGACGGGGCTGCGGGAACGGCTCGGCGACGACAGTTGTTGGACCTGCGCGCAGAAGAGCTACTTCCGCCCGAACCAGCAAAGCCTGGCGGACGGCGCGCGATTCGCGCTGCTGCATCATAACTGGCGCGTGGCGAGTTTCGTCAACAGCCCAACGCTCGACGCGGGGGAATTCGGGTTCCCGGCGTGGAGCGGATTCTCGCATGGTCACACATTGAAGGCCTGGCAGGACTGTGCCGGCGGCGGGAGCGACGACCTCGTCGCGCTTCCGCCGATCGTCACGATCGGACCCCGTCAGGCGACGCGGGAAACGACCTTCGCCTACCAGCGGAGTTTCCGTGGAGGCACGGAGTCGCTGATTCTTCAGCCCATGGGATCGAACTATTGGGTCATTCGCGCGGACCCGGCGCTGTGGAGCCAGAATCGCGACCTCGTGGTGCGAGTTTCCCCCCGCGCGCGCTTCCTGCACTACGCATGGGATCCGTGGAATCGCATCCCACCCTACAAGCAGCTCCGGCTCATGGCCTCCATCGTGGGCTACAACACGGCCGACCCGGGTGGCGACGAATCCGATCTCTGGAAGCTCCCGGGCAACGCGGTCTACGCCTCACCCGTCACCTGGGTCGATACAGACAGCCTCTCGAGCGACCTCGAAGTCGTCCTTCCGAGCTTCGGGCTGACGCACAAGGCCGCGGTGCTCGTTCTGACGCTCGGTGACGAGCACGGCGACTGGATCGGCAGCAACTCCATCGAAGCCTCGCAGGCGCAACCGTATCGGCTCGATGTGAATCTCAAACCGTCGGGAGCTGACGGCCAACTTCCGGTGGCGTTCAGCGCGACGCCGGGCAACAACGAGGACTTTGCCTCGTGGTCGCCGGCAGGCGACGAACTGGTGTTCATGGCGAAGCTGCCGCAGTTCTCGAACGCGACGCAGATCTACCGCCAGAAGCTCGACGGGAGTGGCCTGACCCGGCTGGCCCCGCAGGCGAACCAGCAGTACGCCCCCGACTGGTCGCCGCGCGGGAACCTGATCGCATTCGAAGGCGTCACCGAGTCCGGCGACAGTCGGATCTGGATGGTGAACCTGGATACGCCCTGGAACGGACCTTACGACGTCACGAACCTGCCGGGCGTCGAGACGAGGCCCTCGTTCCAGCCCAACGGTCAGGGTCTGGCCTTCATCCATGTCCCGCCCTTCAGCGAGACGTGGGAACTCCGCTGGGCGGCGTACGACGGCACGGGCTCCCGCGTGGTGGCGACCTTCCAGGCCCCGACGCCCGTAGCGGCGATCCCCCGTCCGGCGTGGAACCCGAGCGGCACACGCATCTACCTGACGCTCAACGATTCGCTCTATTCGGTTCCGGTCGGAGGCGGCTCCCTGACCCTCGACCGGGAGGTCCGCGTGCCGGCCAACTGGGTCGATTTCCATCCGGGCGTCGGCCGGGTGCTCGTTGGAACCACCATGCGAGTCCCGAACCAGGCGGACTACCAGCGGACGTTTCCAGCGGATCCCGTCTTCGACCAGACGCCGTACCGCATCGCACTGGTCGACACCGCGGCAGCGACTCGCGACACGTCGTTCCGCTACGCGGTCAGATTCCCAAACGAGGCGCTCCACCCGCGGTACTCCCCCGACGGCACTCGAATCGCATACACCCTGAGG
>CAZIXL010000031.1:0-12373 GCA_964542885.1 uncultured bacterium | reverse complement strand
CGAGGACCAGGTGACCTACCCGATCGTGTCGGCGCTGCTCGGCGCCCCGCAGGTCGAGGCGGTGCGCGGGCAGTCGATGTTCGGCATGAGCTTCATCTACGTCGTCTTCAAGGAGGGCACCGACCTCTACTGGGCGCGCAGCCGCGTGCTCGAATACATGAGCAGCATCCGCTCGCAGCTGCCGCAGGGCGTGAACCCGGTGCTCGGCCCCGACGCGACGTCCGTGGGCTGGGTGTTCCAGTACGCGCTCGTCGACACCACCGGGCGGAACGACCTCGCCCAGTTGCGCACGTTCCAGGACTTCCACCTGCGCTACGCGCTCGCCAGCGTGCCGGGCGTCGCCGAGGTGGCCTCGGTCGGCGGTTACCAGCGCCAGTACCAGGTCGAGGTCGACCCCGACAAGCTCCACGCCTACGGCCTGTCGCTGGCCGACGTCACCGGTGCGATCCGGCGCAGCAACTCCGACGTCGGCGGCCGCGTGATCGAGATGTCGGGCCGCGAGTACTTCGTGCGCGGCCGCGGCTACGTGAAGGACCTGGACGACCTGCGCCAGGTCGCGCTCGGGGCGGACCGCCGCACGGGAACGCCGATCCGCGTGGGCGACGTGGGCACGGTCTCGTTCGGGCCCGACATCCGGCGCGGGGTCTCCGAGCTGGACGGCGAGGGCGAGGCCGTCGGCGGCACGATCATCATGCGCTACGGCGAGAACGCGCTGACGGTGATCCAGCGCGTGAAGCAGAAGCTCGCCGAGCTGCGCCCGTCCTTCCCGCCCGGCGTGCAGGTGAAGGTCGTCTACGACCGCTCGGGACTCATCGAGCACGCGATCGGGACGTTGCGCCACACGCTCGTCGAAGAGGCGATCGTCGTGAGCCTGGTGATCTTCGTCTTCCTGCTCCACTTCCGGAGCACGCTCGTGCCGGTGCTCTCGCTGCCGGTCGCGGTCGGCCTGGCGTTCGTGCCGATGTATTTCCTGCGCATCAACTCGAACATCATGAGCCTGGGCGGCATCGCGATCGCGATCGGCGCCATGGTGGACGCGGCGATCGTGCTGGTCGAGAACGCGCACAAGCACCTCGAGACGGCGCCACCGGGCGCCGACCGCCAGAAGGTCCTCGTCGCGGCGGCGAAGGAGGTGGGCCCGCCGATCTTCTTCTCGCTGCTCGTCATCACGGTGGCGTTCCTGCCCATCTTCGCGCTCAACGGCCAGGCCGGCCGGCTGTTCAAGCCGCTCGCGTTCACGAAGACGTTCTCGATGGCCTTCGCCGCCCTGGTCTCGATCACGCTCGCGCCGGCGCTCATGTCGGTGTTCATCCGCGGGAAGATCCGCCCCGAGAAGGACCATCCGGTGTCGCGCGCGATGATCGCCGTCTACCGCCCGTTCGCGTGGGTGGCGCTCAAGAACCCCAGGACGACGCTCGCGATCGGGCTCGCGGCGCTCGTCGCCACGGTGCCGATGGCGTTGCGCCTCGGCCACGAGTTCATGCCGCCGCTCAACGAGGGCGACGTGCTGTACATGCCGACGACCTTCCCGAACATCTCGATCGAGGAGGCGAAGCGCTACCTGCAGGTGCAGGACCGCCTGATCCGCACCGTGCCCGAGGTGGCGAGCGTGTTCGGCAAGGCGGGCCGCTCCGAGACCCCGACGGACCCGGCGCCGCTCTCGATGGTCGAGACCGTCGTGCAGCTCAAGCCGCGCGAGCAGTGGCGCATGCTCGAAACGCCGCGCTGGTACTCGTCGTGGGCGCCGGGCTGGCTCCAGCCGGTCTTCCGCCCGTTGTGGCCGGACCGCCACCGCATCACCTGGCAGGAGCTCACCGACGAGCTGAACCGCACGGTGCAGCTCCCCGGCTGGACCAACGCGTGGACGATGCCGATCAAGACGCGCATCGACATGCTCTCGACCGGCATCCGCACGCCGATCGGGGTCAAGGTCTTCGGGGCGAGCCTCGACACCGTCGAGCGCATCGGGATGGACCTCGAACGCGTCATCTCGAAGGTCCCCGACACGCGCAGCGTGTACTCGGACCGCAGCACCGGCGGGTTCTACATCGACATCGTCCCCGACCGCGCCGCGCTCGCGCGCTACGGCCTCACGCTGGGCGAGGTGCAGGACGTGATCGAGGCGGCGGTCGGCGGGCAGCCGATCGAGGTCACGGTCGAGGGCCGGAACCGCTTCAGCATCAACGTGCGCTACCCGCGCGACCTGCGGCAGGACATCGAGCACCTGAAGCACGTGCTCGTGCCGCTGCACGGCGCCGGCGGCGCCGCCACGGCGCCGGCCATGGGCGCGGGGATGAGCGCCGCGCCCGCCGCCGCGCCGCTGCTGCTCGCCTCGGCGGGCTTCCCGGACAACGGCGCGGACTTCTTCGCACCGCAGGACGACGGCATGGGCGGCGGCATGGGCGGTGGCGGCCCCGGCCGCGCGATGGGTGGCGGTGGGGGCGGCAACGTGCTGCCGCCCGCGCCGGCTTCGAACGCGGGTCCCGACCTGTGGCCGGAGCCGAGCGGGCCGCACGTGCCGCTCGGGCAGGTGGCCGAGATCCGGGTCGCGACGGGTCCGCCGATGATCCGCGACGAGGACGGCATGCTGACCGGCTACGTGTACGTCGACATGGACGTCGCGAAGAAGGACATCGGCTCGTACGTGGACGAGGCGAAGACGCTCGTGGAGAAGGAGGTCCACCTGCCGCCGGGCTACTACCTCAAGTGGACCGGCCAGTACGAGCTGCTGCAGCAGATGCAGGGGCGCATGCGCTTCCTGGTGCCGCTCACGCTCCTGATCGTCCTGCTGCTGCTCTACATGAACTTCGGCAACCTCACCGAGGCGCTGATCGTGCTGGCGTCCGTGCCGTTCGCGCTCGTCGGCAGCGTGTGGCTGCTCGCGATCCTGCACTACAACCTGTCCACGGCCGTCTGGGTGGGCATCATCGCGCTCGTCGGGCTGGCCGCGCAGACGGGCGTCGTGATGGTCGTCTACTGTGACAGCGCCTACCACCAGTACAGGGCCGCGGGGCGCATCCGCGGCCTCGACGACATCGTCGAGGCGACGCTCGAGGGTTCGGTGCAGCGCGTGCGGCCGAAGCTCATGACCGTCGCGACCATGATGATCGGCCTCGTGCCGCTGCTGTGGTCGCACGGCGCGGGCGCGGACGTCATGAAGCGCGTCGCCGCGCCGATGATCGGCGGCCTGTTCACCTCGGCGTTCCTGACGCTCGAGATCATTCCCGTCGTCTACACGTACTGGCGCTGGTCGCAGCTGCGAAGCGAGCAGCGCCGTGCCTCGCGGGTGGCCGCATGACCGCCCGCCCACCGGTGTCCGCGTCCGTCGCGTCGCGGGCCCGCGCACACCACGGGCGCACGCCGCGCCCTGCGACTCCCGGAAAGGGGAACGACACCATGAAGCAGCTCCTGATCCTCGCCGTCGCGGGCCTCGCGCTCGCCGGCTGCAGCGCGGCGGAGCGGCCGGCGGCGAAGGCCGACGGCGCCATCGCGATCACCGTCACCGAGAAGGGCTTCGAACCGGCCGAGGTCACGGTGCGCAAGGGCGAGCCGGTCACGCTCGTCGTGACCCGGAAGACCGACCGCACCTGCGCCACGGAGTTCGTGATGAAGGACGCGAAGATCGACCAGCCGCTGCCGCTCGGCCAGGCCGTGACGATCTCGTTCACGCCCGGCGAGGAAGGCGAGATGCGTTTCGCATGCAGCATGGACATGGTGGCCGGCAGGGTCGTCGTCCGTTGAACCGCCGCCGGGCCGGGCCCCCGCGAGGGCGCCCGGCCCGCCGTCCGCCGGCCGGCGCCGCGGCCCGACCGGGAGCGCGGGCGCAGTCCGGACCGGCGGGCCCGCGCCAGGGGTGTCTGTCTGGGGGGTCGCGAGCCCGCGGGGCCGCCGGCGAGCCGGCCCCGCTCCCGGCCGCGGCGCGGGCGCCGCCCGGGCCCGCATCCGCGAGCGGCCGCCTCGCTCCCATCGCGCGCCGCCGCCGTCCGCGTTCGCGCGGCGTCCCGCGGCGTCGCGCACACCGTCGGAGGAGGACGCATGAATCGCCAACTGTTGGGGCTGGCGCTGGCCGCGATGCTGCTGGTGCCGCTGTCCGCCCGCGCGGCCGAGCAGGCCGGGCACATGCACGGCATGGACACGCACGCGAAGTCGGCGACGATCACCGGGGAGCTGGTGGGCATGGGCTGCTACCTGGACCACGGTGCGCGCGGGGAGAAGCACGCGAGCTGCGCCACGCGCTGCATCGACAACGGCATGCCGATGGGCCTGCTCACCGCCTCGAACGAGCTGTACCTGGTCACGGTCGACCACGACGACGCGGACCCGTACAACTGGCTCAAGAAGGAGGCGGCGAAGACGGTCACCGTGACGGGCCCGGTCATCGAGCGCAACGGCATGAAGGGCATCGACGTGAAGTCGGCGAAGCTCGCGGCGGCGAAGTAGCCGCCGGCGGCGCGTTCGCCGCACATGGTGCGGGCCGGGCCTCCGCGAGGAGACCCGGCCCGTCGCACGTGCGCCGGACGTCAGCGCGCGTCGGCCACCGGAGCGGCCTTCACCACCACCTTGTGCGCCACGGGACGTCCGCCCTCGTCGCGGTAGTACACCGTGACGCGGGCTTCCTTCTCGAGGTCGCCGGTGGTCTTCATCTCGGCGTGCCGCGCGAAGACGATCGTCTTCGCCAGCTTGCCGGTCTTCGCCACCGTGAGCGACGCCTTGTCCAGCGCGGTCACCGTTCCGGTGAACTGCCGGTAGGTGTAGCTCTTCTTCTTCGCGGTGGCCGACGCGGCCGCCGGCGACTTCGCCGCCGCGGCCTCGACGCGCACCGGCGCCATCGCCGTGGCGGCGACGAGCGCGGCCAGCGCGAGCGCTCCGAGCATTCGACCCTGCTTCATCCTCCTCACCTCCTCCCGCGTCCCCGGGGGCAGGGCCGCGCGCAACATGCGCGGGTCCGCGCGCGCGCCGCAAGCAAAATCGCGCGCGCCGCCGGCGTGCGCGCCCGCGTGAACGGCGGTGCCGCCTGCCGCGGTCGTGCGCGTCGGGGCGTCCCGCGCGGCCGCGGTGGCGCGTGCGCCGCGCGGTCGCGGACGCGCGCGTGAACGCCGGTCACACCCGCGCGGCCTGCGAGGGGTCCGTGCGCGAGGCGCGCAGGTCCGTGGACGCGAGCCACGTCCGCGTTTGTCGGGGGCGGCGAGCCTCGGGGATAATCGTGCGCCACCGGTGCCTGACGCAGCCTTCCCCCGCTTCACGAGAGGCCTCCCCCGTGCGCCTGCCCCGAAGTCGCTCGCTGCTCGCCGCCCTGCTCGGCATCGTGGCCGTGCTGGCCGCGGGCGAGTGGCTCGTGCGCTCGCTGCTCGAGTCGCCGTCCGTGGCGGTGCCCGTCGCCCGCTTCGGGTGGGCCTATCCGGCCCACGCCCGGGTCGTGCACAGCACCGAGGGCTACAGCGTCCGCCGCACGAACGCGCTGGGGCTGTTCGACGACGAGCTGCGCGTGCCGCGTCCTCCGCGGCGCGTGGTCGTGCTCGGCGACTCGTACGCCGAGGCGCTGCAGGTGCCGGCGGGCGAGGGGTTCGTCGACGTCGCCGAACGGCTGCTGCCGGGCACGGAGGTGGTCAACGCCGGCGTGTCGGGGCACTCGCCGCTCGATCACGCGGAATGGCTCGAGACCGTGGGGGACTCGCTGCGTCCCGACGTCGTGGTGGTCGAGGTCTCGGACGGGAACTTCGACCTGATGCTGGAGCCCGAGGCGCTCCGCCGTTTCGCGTCGCCGCCGCGGCCGGGAGCGTCGCTGGCGCTGGGCCCCGAGACCGGCCTGCAGGCGCTGTCGCGCTGGCTGCTCCGGCACTCGGCGCTCGCGACGGTCTCGTGGCGGCGGCTCAAGCTGCTCGCGGCCGACCAGCGCGGCGCGCTCTCGCGACGGTTCAATGCCACCGTCACAAGGACCCGGGGGCAGCCGCCCGAAGCGCTGCTCCAGGACCCGCGGCTGGTGCCGATGCTGGACTCGCTCCACGCCCGGATCGCCCGCCACACGCGCCGGGTCGTCTACCTGTACATCCCGCACCTCGACTACTTCGGGCCGGGCGTCCCGGAGTCCTACCCGCGCGTGCGCGCGCTGCTCGCCGGGTTCTGCCAGCGGGAAGGCGCGACGTTCCTCGACGCCGGCGACGCCATGCGCGCCGAGTTCGAGCGCACGGGCCAGCCCGTGCACGGCTTTGCCAACTCGGTGATGGGCTCCGGCCACATCAATGCCGCCGGCCAGCGCGTCGTGGGGCAGGCGCTGGCCGCCCTCCTGGCCGCGCCGGACGGGGCGGAAACCCCACCGGCACGATGAGCCCGCCCGGCCTCCCGCAGCCCCGGATCCGGCATGACTTGGCCCCGGCGGTTTTGCCATAATCGTTCGCCCCGACCCCCGCGAGACGCCGTCAATACCCCCCGCGAGGCCTCCCCGGTGCCCGTGTCCCCTCGATCGCGCTCCATCCTCCTGGCCCTCGCCGGCATCGCCGTCGTGCTGCTCGGCGGCGAGGTCGTGGTGCGCCTGCTGCTCGCCTCGCCCTCGCCGGTCGAGCCGTCGGCACGATTCGAGTACCAATACCGCCCATTCACGCGCGTGGTGACGAGCTACGAGGGCTACTCGGTCCAGCGCACGAATTCGCTCGGCCTGTTCGACGACGAACTGCGCGTACCGCGCCCGGCGCGCCGCGTGCTGCTCGTGGGCGATTCCTACGCGGAGGGGCTCCAGGTCCCGCACGACAGCGCGTTCGCGGCGGTCGCGGAGCGGCTGCTGCCCGGAACCGAGATCGTGAACGCGGGGCAGGGGGGCGCGAGCCTGCTCGACGACGTGGAGTGGGTCGAGCTGCACGGCCCGGCCATCGCGCCCGACGTGATCGTCCTCGAGGTCGCGGACGCGAACCTCGAGCTGCTGCTCAAGCCCGCGACGCTCGCGCGCTTCGCCTCGCCGCCCCGGCCCGGGGTGATCGAGCCGCCGCCGGTCCTGCACGGGTTCGACCGGCTGCTCTTCGAGGCGCGCCGGAACTCGGCGCTCTTCACGCTGGCCTCGCGGCGGCTCAAGCTGCTGCTCAACGAGCAGCGCACCGCCCTGTCGCGGCGGTTCCGCGAGTCGAAGGCGCGGAAGGTCGTGCGCCTCCAGACCGTCGCCGTGAACGATGCGCGCATGCCGGGCATCCTCGACACGCTCTACCAGCGCCTGGCGAAGTTCGCCTCGCACGTCGTCATCGTGTACGTGCCGAACCTCGACTACTTCTCGCCGGGGCTGCCCGAGTCGGACCCCCGGCTCGCGCACCTGCTGCGCGACGTCTGCGCCCGGCACGGCGGCACGCTGCTCGACGCCGGCGCGGCGATGCGCGAGGAGTTCCGGCGCACGGGCCAGCCGCTGCAGGGCTTCCCGAACTCGGTCGTCGGCCAGGGCCACATCAACGTCGCGGGCCACCGCGTCGTGGGTGAGTTGCTGGCGCGCGCCCTCGCGGAGCCCGCGTCGTGATCTTCTCCTCGGCCGAGTTCTTCGTCTTCCTCGCGCTGCTGCTCGCCCTGCTCAAGCTGGCGCGGGGCGAGGACGCGCGGCGCAACATCCTGCTCGTCGCGTCCTACTTCTACTACGGCTGGTGGGACTGGCGCTTCTGCTTCCTGCTGCTGCTGTGCACCGCGGTCGACTACACGGCGGGGCTCGGCATCGCCGCGTCGAAGACCCCGGGCGCGCGGCGCAACTGGATGCTGCTGAGCGTGGTCTCGAACCTCGGCTGGCTCGCGTTCTTCAAGTACACGAACTTCTTCCTCGACAACCTGCAGCCGCTCTTCCGCGTCGCCGGTCTGCAGACGCCGCACCTGAACGTGATCCTCCCGGTCGGCATCTCGTTCTACACGTTCCAGTCCATCTCGTACGTCGTCGACGTGTACCGCGGCAAGCTCCCGGCGCACCGGAACATCCGCGACTACATGCTGTTCGTGGCGTTCTTCCCGCAGCTGCTCGCGGGCCCGATCGTGCGCGGCATCGAGTTCCTGCCGCAGATGACGGGCCTGCACCCGCTGCGCGGCGAGAACGTGCGCACGGGCGCCGAGCAGTTCGTGCGCGGCTTCGCGAAGAAGGTCCTGTTCGCCGACACGCTGTCGGTGTTCGCGGACCCGGTGTTCGCGCACCCGGAGGCGTGGTCGACGCTCACGTGCTGGCTCGGCGTGATCGCGTACGCGGGGCAGATCTACTACGACTTCTCGGGCTACAGCGACATGGCGATCGGCGTGGCCCGGATGCTGGGGATCACGTACCCGGTGAACTTCCGCCACCCGTACCGCAGCCTCGACATCACCGAGTTCTGGCGGCGCTGGCACATCACGCTCTCGACGTGGCTGCGGGACTACCTCTACATCCCGCTGGGTGGCAACCGGCGGGGCCGCGGGCGCACGTACCTGAACCTCGCGATCACCATGCTGCTCGGCGGCCTGTGGCACGGCGCGTCGTGGACGTTCGTCGCCTGGGGCGCGCTGCACGGCGCGGCGCTCGCGGGGCACAAGTGGATGCTCGAGCGCCGCCGGCCCGACGCGCCGCCGCCCGGCCCGGTCGTGAAATTCCTGTCGTGGGCGCTCACGTTCACGTTCGTGCTGGTGACGTGGGTCTTCTTCCGCTCGCCGACGTTCGACGTCGCCTGGACGCTGCTCGGCCGCATGTTCGCGTTCGACGGCGCGGGCATCCGCTGGGTGTACGTGCAGGCGGCCGTCGTGCTCGTGCTCGCGACGCTCGCGCACCTGTGGAGCATCGCGCACGAGGACCGCAGCCCGTCGCTCGACCTGCGGCAGCCGCTCGCGTGGCCGGCGCTCACGGTGGTGCTGCTGCTGATCCTGCTCTACGCGCCGTTCGGCACGAACCCGTTCATCTACTTCCAGTTCTGATCCGGCGGGCCCGGCCCGAAGCGGGCCGCCAGCCCGAGCCCGGCGAACGGCAGGTAGAACGGCACGGCGGGCAGCCGGAAGCGCACGAGGCCGGCGGCGCCGGTGACGAGCACGAAGTAGGCGACGACCGCGAGCGCGAACGCGGCCGCCGGCCACAGCCGCCGCCGCTTCGCGACCTCGACCAGGCCCAGCGCCACGCCGAGGTACGTGACGAGCAGGAACGCGAGCAGGCCCGCGGCGAGCGCGATCGCAGCCGGGCCCTTCGTGCGCACGAACGCGCCGACCAGGGCGAGCGGACCGGCGTGCCCCTGCAGCTCGAGCGCGCGCTCGGGCCAGCCGAACGCGTTCGCGAAGACGCTGGTGCCGACGTTGGCGAACGCGTTCACCACGCCGCGGGCGTAGACGCGCGCGAATCCCGGCGGGTCGCGACGGAGGTATTCGAGCGCGAGCGCGCGCCAGTAGTCCGAACGCTGGAACTCGTCCAGGGCCGCAGGATCCCTGCCGTCGGCGCGCATGCGCGTGCACGCCTCCTCGAGCAACGCGCCTGCGACCGCCGCGGCGCCCTGCTTCCGGTGCGCCATCTCGAGCGGAACCGCGTTCAGGACCAGCAGGTTGTACGCCCCGGACGTCGAAAGCTCGGCGCGGCCGAACGCGATCCGGTTGCGCACCAGCGTCGGCGTGAGGGTCGCCACGAACGTCACGAGCAGCACGGCCGCCTGCACCAGCCGCTCGCGCGCCGGTCGCGACGACAGGAGCGGCGGGACGACGAACACCGCCACCAGGAACTGCGAGACGGGGCGCGTGAGCACGTGCAACCCCAGCACCAGCCCGGCGAGCGCGGCGAACGCCCGCGCGCGGGCCGCGCCCGGCGCCTCGAGCGAGCGGACCAGGCACCAGGTCGCGAGCAGCAGCAGGAACACGAACAGGCCCTCGCTGAGCAGCGTGCCCGCCGTGTACAGGGCGAGGAACGGATCCAGCGCGTAGAGGACCCCGGCGAGGAACGCGGGCCACGGCGGGAGCCAGCGCCGGGCCAGCACGACGAGCAGCAGGCACGAGGCCACGTCGAGCGCGACCTGCACGAGCAGGACGACCCACGGCCGCGGGCCAGCGAGCGCATAGATCCCGGCGACGAACAGTGGGTAGCCGGGCGTGCGCCGCGCGTTCGGCGGCTCGGCGGGCGACAGCGCGAGGCGGCCGGTCGCGAGCAGCGTCGTGGCGAAGCGCTGGTAGCCGATCCCGTCGCCCGCGAGCACGAAGCGCGACTCCACGGCGGGCGACCACGGACGCACCAGCACGAACAGCGCGAGGCGGACGCCGAGCGCGAGCAGGGCGAGGGTACGCAACGGGTGTCGGGGCGCGGGACGCTTCATCGGCGGCGGGAACTCCGGTGAGCGGCCATCCTCCGCGGCGGTTCCGCGGTTCGCAACCGGGAAGCGTCAGGCGCGGCCGGCGCGCATGACGAGCGACGCCCGCGCGGCCCGCCAGACGTTGGCGTGCGCCGCGACGCTCGCCTCGAGCGGCCGGCCGTAGCCGCCGCCCAGCGTCACCACGACCGGCAGGTCGCGCTCGGCGAGCCACTCGAACACGCGCTGGTCGCGCAACGCGAGTCCGTGGTGCGTCATGCGCAGGCGGCCGAGCCGGTCCTCGCGCAGCGCGTCGACGCCCGCCTGGTAGAACACCACGTCGGGCGCGTGCCGGTCGAGCGCCGCCGGGAGCGTCTCGTCGAGCGCGCCGAGCATCTCGAGGTCGCCGGTGCCGTCGCCCAGCTCCACGTCGAGCGAGCTGGCCTCCTTGCGCAGCGGGTAGTTGTGCCGCGCGTGCACCGAGTACGTGAACGTCGCGGGGTCGTCCGCGAACATCGCCGCGGTGCCGTTGCCCTGGTGCACGTCGAGGTCGAGGACGAACGGGCGCAGGGCGCGGCCCTCGCGGCGCAGCAGTGCGATCGCCACCGCGTGGTCGTTGAAGAGGCAATAGGCCTCGCCGCGGTCGCGGAACGCGTGGTGCGTGCCGCCGGCGAGGTTGCCCGCGATGCCGTGCAGGAGCGCCGCGCGGGCCGCGTGCACCGTGCCGGCGACGGCGGCGCGCGCGCGCAGCACCAGCTCGGGCGACCACGGCAGGCCCAGCCTGCGCACCTCGGCGGCGTCGAGCCCGCCCGCCACCGCGCGCGCCACCCACGCCGGGTCGTGCGCGGCCTCGAGCCACTCGAGCGGCGCCGGCTCCGAGCGCGCGATCCACGCGGGCTCGAGCACGCGCTCGGCCACGAGCCGCTCGCGCAGCATCGCGTACTTCGCGATCGGGAACGGGTGCGCCGGCGGCAGCGGGATCGCGTGGTGGTCACTCGCCCACGCGCGCAGTGGCGGGCGTCCCGCGGTGCCGTTCGCGGCGGACGCGCTCGCGGGCCCGGCGCTCACGCGGGCGCCCTGACCGCGCGGTACATGGCCAGCGCCCGCTCGCGCTGCACGGCGTGGTCGACGAGCGGGAACGGGTAGTGCTCGCCCAGCGTCACGCCGCATTCCGCCAGCGCCAGCGGCGGCGCCGCCCACGGCGCATGCACGAGCGCCGGCGGCAGCGCCGCCAGCTCGGGCACCCAGCGCCTGACGTAGGCGCCGTCCGGGTCGAAGCGGGTGCCCTGCGAGACCGGGTTGAAGATCCGGAACCACGGCGCCGCGTCGGTGCCGGTGCCGGCGGCCCACTGCCAGCCGCCGTTGTTGCTCGCGAGGTCGCCGTCGACCAGGTGCCGCATGAAGTGGCGTTCGCCGCGCCGCCAGTCGAGCAGCAGGTCCTTGGTGAGGAACGAAGCGGCGATCATGCGCACGCGATTGTGCATGGAGCCGGTCGCGCGCAGCTCGCGCATGCCGGCGTCCACGATCGGGTAGCCCGTGCGCCCGTCCGCCCACGCGTCGAACCACGCGTCGCTTCCCGACCAGGCGAGCGCGTCGTATGCGGGCCGGAACGCGCCGTGCTCGACGTGCGGAAAGTGCCACAGCACGTGCGCGAAGAAATCGCGCCAGCGCAGCTCGTCGACGTACTTCGCCGCCGCCTCGCGGAGCGACGCGTCCGTCGCGACCGCCGCCCGCACTTCGGCGACGACGCGGCGGATGCCGATGGTGCCGAACTTGAGGTCCGCCGACAGCCGCGACGTCGACGGTTCGGCGGGCACGTCGCGCCCGCGCGCGTAGCTCGCCAGGCCGTGGCCCGCGGCGTCGGCGCGCGAGCGCGCGAAGCGCTCGAGACGGGCGCGGGCCGCGCGCTCGCCGGCGGGCCAGGGCGCCGACTCGGGCCGCGAAAAGCCCAGCCGCTCGAGCGTGGCCGGCGGCCGCGCCGGCAGCGGGTTCGGCGCGAGCCGCACGGGCGCCGGCAGCGGCGAGCCGATCGGCAGCGCCTCGCACGCCTTGCGGAACGGCGTGTAGACCGTGAACGGGCCGCCGGCCTTCGTGGCGACGGCGCCGGGCGGCACGAGCAGGCGGTCGTGGAAGCGCTT
>CAZIXL010000030.1:0-12518 GCA_964542885.1 uncultured bacterium | reverse complement strand
CAGCGCGCCGCCCCCGCTGCCGGCGCCGGCGGGGCGCCGCGAACCGGGGCGCCGCCGCGCGCGGGCGCGGGGGTGGCGCTCGAGAAGCCGCCGAGGCCCGTCGTTTGCCCGTCGCAGCTCGGCTGCGGGTCCCAGTCCGTGTTCTGCGCCTCGTGGATCACCAGCGCGTCGATCGTGAGCCCGACGAGCATGCCGATCAGCGCCGCGGGCGGGCCCGCGATGACCACGCGCGCCACGCTCTCGCCGGGGACGACGACCTCGCCCGACTTCGTCGTGAGCCGCACGCGCGCGCGCCGTGGCGCGACGATCGCGTGCGAGTCGGCGGGGGCCGCGCCGGAGTAGTCGTACTGCAGGCCCTCGAAGCGCCCTTCGATCGACGTTCCGTCCCACAGCACCAGCGTGACCTTCCGGCCGGGATCGACCTGGACCAGCTTGTCGGAGCCGCCGGTTCGCTGCGCGTCGATGGCCGCCCCGCCGATCAGTCCGATCACCGTGCAGCCCTCGAGCCCGACGGCGAACGGCAGGACGAACGCGAGCAACGCGCCGATCGCGAGCGTGCGAAACACGAATTGCGGGACGTGCATGGGGACGGCCTCCCCTTTCCCGGTCGGGTGCGGGCGGGCGCCGCTGCGCCGCCCGGGAGGCACCCGGGAGTGACGGCCTGCCGGGCGCTTCCGACCAAAGCCGTCGCGGGACGGGGCGCCGCGTGACGCGTCGCGGCGCCGGGCCGCCCGGGCGGGCCGCGCAAGCCGCTGGCGCGCAGCGCATCGGCCGCACGTCGCGGGCCGGGCGGGGCCCCCGAAACACGAAGCCCCGCGGCGTGCGCCGCGGGGCCCCTGTTGTCGCGCGAGGAAACCGACCCGGTCCTCAGAACCCCCACGCGATGCCGAAGCGCGCACCGACGCCGTCCTGCTTCACGGTCTCGCGGTACGTCGAGCCGTACGCGCCGTAGTACGGGTCGTCCACGTCGCGGCCGACCTCGGCGCCGTTCACGAACACCTCGCCCGTCAGCCGCGTGCGTCCCGAGAGCGGCAGCGCGAGGCCGCCCCACAGCTGCCAGCCCCAGCCGCCGTAGGTGGCGTCGAAGCTGTCGCCGGTCTGGTAGTCGTCGGCGGACAGGTTGAGGATCTCGTAGCCGCCGGCCACGCCGAAGTACGGCACGATGCTCATGTTGTCGTCACCCGACACCTGCACGAACGCCATGATCGGGAACAGGTCCGTCGACGCGCGCGCGAGGTCGCGCCGCACCTCGATGGGCGTGCCGCCGGGACCGTTGGTGGTCGAGCTGACCGACGACGTGTTGTCGGAATCGTGCGCCCAGTCGATGCCCACGCCGAGCTGGATGCGCTGGTCGATCATCGGGCCGCCGCGGATGCCGGCGAGGAACCGGCGTGCGGGATCGCCGTCGGGATCGAAGAAGCCGAGGTGGATCTGGCTCACGCTCGCGGCCTCGACGGGGCGGGCGTAGCCGGAGCGGCGCGGGCGGTAGTGGACGCCGGCCACCGAAACGTCGGGAAC
Source organism: uncultured bacterium (assembly GCA_964542885.1). Lineage (GTDB taxonomy): Bacteria > Eisenbacteria > RBG-16-71-46 > RBG-16-71-46 > RBG-16-71-46 > CAIXRL01. The sequence goes on along the minus strand of CAZIXL010000030.1, from coordinate 11,000 downwards.
GGTCGCGGCGTGAACGACGGCGAACCCGTCGGCCGGGACGGACACGAGCGGCGCGGCGTCGACGGAAAGCGTGGCCGCGGGCAGCGCGAGCTCCGAGGGCGAAGGGGTCGCCGCCATGGCACCCGTGGACGACACGACGAGCGCGGCGACACCGAGAACGGCGAAACGGGCGAAACGGGCGTACATGGTGGGTCCTCCTGTCCGGCGTCGGGGTGGTGCCGGGCTGACGTCACGCCGCCTTCCGTGGCACGCACCGTGCCGTGGCGTGCACTCGAGCGCCAAGGCCGTGCGCGCAGCGCGCGTAACCCTAGCGCAGTTCGTCACAGCCCGGCGGTCGCCGCCCGTCAGCCCGTTGCCAAATCGCGCGGGGTGTTGCGAGGGCGCCGCACGCTGGGTAGCGTGCCGCCACTCACCGGACCCCCCTCATGCGAACTCTTTCCGCGATCCTGTTGGCCGGCTTGCTGCTGGCCGCCACGTCCCCGGCGACGCCGGCGACGCCCGGTCCCGTGCCCCCGCCCGCGCTCGCGGTCGAGGACACGATGCACACCGAGGTCCCGCCCGTGTTCGTGAACGCGAAGCGGGTGACGCTCGACGAGATCCTCGATCGCGTCGCCGCCGGCGAGGCGCGGCGCGACTCGCTCCTCGAGGACCAGGGCTACCAGCTCACGGTGCGCCTGGTCGGGCACGCCGCCGAGCGCAAGGAGCCCCGGCTCGTCATGGAAGACGTCGAGCGCGTCTACCAGCGCCGCCCGAACCAGGTGCGCCGCATCCCGCTGCGCCACTGGGAAGCGAAGCCCCCGAAGGAAGGCGCGCGGGCGAACGTGAAGGTCGAGACCGGCGGGACCATGAACGAGGACATCGTCAACTTCGCGTTCCAGCCGGATGCCCGCCGCAAGTTCAAGTACCGGATCGCGGGACGCCAGGTGCTGGGCGACCACGTCGTCTACCGGCTCGCGTTCGAGCCCAAGTCGGTGCTCGACGTGTTCGAGCCGAGCGGCGAGGTGTGGGTCGACACGCGCGACTACGTGATCATCCGCCAGGAGATCACGTTCCGGCAGTCGCCCGTGCCGCTCTTCCTGCGCGGCATCGACCGCATGGTGGTCGAGCGCCAGCGCGTCGACGACTTCTGGGTGCTGTCGCGCGTGTTCGCGCGCGTGCGCACCACGATCCCGTTGCCGCAGGTCGGCACGAGCCTCGACCTGGCGATCCGCTTCGACGACTACACCGTCAACACCGGGCTGCCGGATTCGCTGTTCGTGGCACCGGCGGCCGCTCCCGCCCCGAAGGAGACCGGACGATGAACGCGCAGCACGGAACCCGTCCCGGCGCGCGCGCGCGCCGGCTCACCGCCCTCGCCGCCGTCGCGCTCGCCGCGGCGCTGCTCGCGCCGCACGCGGCCCGCGCCCAGGGCGCGCCGCCCGACACCGCGCTCAAGTCGTGGGTCCGGTCGATGTCGGATTCCACGGCCGAGTACTTCGGGCTCTCGGCGCAGCCGCCCGACACCGCGGGCCTCGACTCGGCGCTCGAAGAAGGGCTGGCGAAGCCGCCGGGTTCGCGCAACGTGTTCCGCACCGGGCGCCGGCTGGCGCTCTCGGCCGCGCCGATCTTCGAGTTCAATCGCGCGGTGGGCGCAGCCTACGGCGCCTCGGGCGCGCTCGCGTACGGGCACGACCTGGGCCGGCTGCGCGGTTCGCTGCAGTGGGCGAACGGGCCCGACGACTGGTACGGCACCGGCGGGTACGCGATCCGCCGCGCCGACTTCGACGACGAGGAGCGCGCATGGTCGTTCGAGGTCGACGCGGGGCGGCGCTTCGAGTCGCTGAACCGCGACCACTACAGCGCGTTCTTCACGTTCGTGGACGCGTTCGTCTACGGCACCGACCGCCACAGCTACCTGCGACGCGACGGCGTGCGCACGTCGGCGCGCGTCTCGACCACCGGCCGCTGGGCCGAGCTGGGCTACCGCAACGAGCTCGAATCGCCGCTCGTCACCACCGCGACCTGGAACCTGCTCGGCCGCCGGCTCACGCTCGAGCCCAACGCGCCCGCGGCGTTCGGGCGCGCGAGCGAGGTGCGGCTCGCGGCCGGCGCGCAGGTGCCCGGCACGCCGCTCGAGGCGAGCGTCACCGCGTGGAACGCGGGCGGCGCGCTGGGTGGCGACCTCGGCTACCACCGCTACCTCGCCGCGCTCGGCGGCGGCTTCGGGCTGGGCCCGCACCTCGCGTTCACGCCGCAGGTCGAGTACTCGCGCCTCACGGGCGCGGCGCTGCCGCAGGACGCGCTGTACCTGGGCGGCTCCTACTCGCTGCTCACGGTCGAACCGCAGTCGCTCGCGGGCACGGGCCGCGCCGTCGCGCGCGTCGAGCTGATGACGCTCGACGGCGTCCAGCGCCTGGTTGGCTGGAAGGAGGACTCGGCGTTCCCGATCCAGCTCGGCGCGTTCGCGGGCCTCGCCGCGCGCTGGGGCTACGACCCGGCGACCGGCGTGCCGCGCGTGACGCCCCGCGACTGGCCCGGCAGCGAGCAGTGGATGTCGGAGGCGGGCGTGTCGGTGATGTTCCGCCCCGGCCTGCCGGACCCCGAGTCGTACCTGCGCATCGACTACGCGTGGCCGCTCGGGCCGAACGACCGCGAGGCGAAGCTCTACCTGAGCTGGAAGCGCACGCTGTACCTGCTCGGCAGGCACTGACGCGAACGGAGGTCGCATGCGCCACGGAACCCGAATCACGTTCCTCGCCCTGGCATTCGCCGCCGCCTTCGCCTCCACGCCGCCACCGGCCGCGGCGGGGGCGCTCGACTCGCTCGCGTTCATGGCGGGCTCGTGGGCGGGCGGCGGCCAGCTCGACCGCGTCGAGGAGCACTGGACCGCGCCGCGCGGCGGGCTGATGGTCGGCCTGAACCGCACGCTGCGCGGCGGGAAGGCCCGGGCGTTCGAGTTCTTCCGGATCGAGGAGCGCGACGGGGCGCTCGTGTACGTCGCGCAGCCCGGTGGCAGGGCGCCGACCGAGTTCCCGGCCATCGAGGTGTCGTCGAAGCGCGTCGTGTTCGAGAACCGCGGGCACGACTTCCCGCAGCGGGTGATCTACTGGGTCGAGAAGCCCGGCGAGCTGCACGCTCGCGTCGAGGGCGACGTGAACGGAAAGGCGCAGGGCATGCAATGGACATGGGCTTCGGACCGGCTCGCGCCGTGAACGGCCGGCGGACGGAGGTCGCATGAGCGTGCGTTTCGTTCCGCTGCCCGAACGCCCCGCGTTCCCGCCCGACGAGATGCGGGCGCGGGCGGCGGCGTTCCTCGCCGGGATGCGCCAGCGTCGCACGGTGCGCGAGTTCTCGGACCGGCCGGTCGCGCGCGCGGTGATCGAGGACTGCCTGCGCGCCGCCGGCACCGCGCCCAGCGGCGCGAACCTGCAGCCGTGGCACTTCGTGGCGGTGTCCGAGCCCGCGCTCAAGCGCCGCATCCGCGAGGCGGCCGAGAAGGAGGAGCGCGAGTTCTACGAGCACCGCGCGCCGCAGGAGTGGCTCGACGCGCTGGCGCCGCTCGGCACCGACGCGAGCAAGCCGTTCCTCGAGACCGCGCCGTGGCTGATCGCGATCTTCGCCGAGACGCACGGCGTGCTGCCCGACGGGCGGCACGTGAAGCACTACTACGTGGCGGAGTCGGTCGGCATCGCGACGGGCATCCTCGTGACCGCGCTCCACCACAGCGGGCTCGCGACGCTCACGCACACGCCGAGCCCGATGGGCTTCCTGAACGAGATCCTCGGCCGCCCCGCGCACGAGCGCGCGTACCTGCTGCTCGTGGCCGGCCACCCGGCCGCGGGCGCGAAGGTGCCCGACATCGGCAAGAAGCCGCTCGCGGCGATCGCGGACTTCCGCTGACGGCGAGGGGCATCGGCGCGGCCGTGCCCTTCCCTTGACCGGCCGGGGCACGCCCTCCCCGCGCGCGCCGCGGGCGTGCGAAGATGCCCGCCCCATGGACGACACCTTCCGCAACGTCTACGACGACGGCACGCGCGCCGACGCCTACGCGTCGCTCGAGTTCCCGAACACCTACTGGCTCGCCTACCGCGACCTGCCGGCGATCGTGCGCGGCTGCGCGCGCGGCAGGCGCGGGCTCGACTTCGGCTGCGGCGCCGGCCGCTCCACGCGCTTCCTGCGCGGGCTGGGTTTCACCGTCACGGGCGTCGACAGCGCGGCCGAGATGCTGGCGCGCGCCCGCGAGGCCGACCCCGACGGCGACTACCGGCTGGTGCCCGACGGCGACGTGGGCACGCTGCCGCGCGGCGCCTGGGACCTGGTGCTGTCGGTCTTCACGTTCGACAACGTGCCGACGCTCGAGCGAAAGGCGGCGCTGTTCGCCGGCCTGCGCGAGCGGCTCGCGCCGGGCGGCCGCATCGTGAGCCTGGTGTCGTCGACCGACATCTACGTGAACGAGTGGGCGTCGTTCTCGACGAAGGACTTCGCGACCAACTTCACGGCGCAGGACGGCGACACGGTCTACACGGTCATGCTCGACGTGCCCGACCGCCGGCCGGTCGCCGACGTGCGCTGCTCCGACGCGTGCTACCGCGAAGTCTACGGCCGCGCCGGGCTCGAGGTGCTCGAAGTGCACCGCCCGCTCGGCCGCGAAGGCGAGCCGTTCGCCTGGGTGAGCGAGACGCGCGTGGCCCCCTGGGTCGTGTACGTTCTGGCCGCAGCGGGCCGCGACGACGCCCAGACGACCACCTGACCCGAACCGGAGACCGCTCCCCATGACCTTCGTCTCCCCGCTTCGTCGCTCCGGCCGCTCGCTCGCCCGTCTCGCGTTACTCACGGCCGCCGCGCTGCTCGCGGGTTGCTCGCCGAAGTCCGCCGAAGCCCCGATGGATCGCGACGCCCTGATCGCGCAGCTCACGAAGCAGGCCGATGCGTGGGACAAGGCCATCGTCGCCAAGGACAGCCTCGCGATCGTCGGCAACATGGCCGACGACTTCCGCCAGATCGACGGTGCGGGCGACGTGCACGCGCTGCCCGGCTTCGTCGCCGACCTGATGTCGCCCGACCTCGCGATCGATCCCTACACGGTCGAGGACTTCGACGTGCGCATCTACGGCGACGTCGCGCTGCTCTGCGGCACGACGCGCATGACCGGCCGCTACAAGGGCGAGCCGTTCATCAGCCATTACCGCTACGTCGACACGTACGTGCGGCACGGCGACGCGTGGAAGGTGGCGAACGTGCAGATCACGCGCATGCCGGTGGACCCGGCGAACTAGCGCGGCGCGGCGAAGGTCAGCGGGCGACGACGACCTTCGCGAACGCGAAACGCGGGCCGGCCGAAAGGCGCGCGAAGTAGAGACCCGGTGCGAGGCCGCTCGTGCCGGGCATCGTGATCTCGCCGGCGCCCGCGTCGAGGCGCGTGCGCGCGTGTCGCCGACCGGCGACGTCGAACAGCTCGAGCGTCGCCGCCGCCGCCGGCGGCAGCGTGTATGCGGCGCGCACGCCGTCGCCGGCCACGAACCGCAACCCCGCGAGCGCGAACGCGCGCGGCGCAGCCGGCGGCGCGTCGAGCACGCCGCCGGGCAGCCAGCGCGGGAGGCGCGCGCCCGTCACCCCCGGCCAGGTCGCGTATGCGCCGCCGGCGCCGTCGGCGCACAGCACCGGCACTCCTTCGGGCGTTCCCGTTCCCGAGTCCAGCCTGTAGCCGGGCATGAACACGAGATCGGGGCTCGGATCGGGCCAGCCCGCGGCCACGGCGCCACTCGAATCGAATCGGCAGAGCGTGTTCGTGCCGAGGCACGTGAAGTGGGCGCAGCCGATCGAGAAGAACCCGGCGGCGAACAGGCCGCCGGCGTCGGCGACCAGGGATTGGCCGAAGCTGCCGTCCAGTCGGCGTCCTCCCGTCCACGCGAGCGGGATCGTGCCGTCGGCGCGGATGCGGGTCGCCATCGCGTACGACGGATTCGCGGGATCGGCCCACGCGACGTACGCACCGCCGGCGCCATCGGCCACGGCCTCCGGCCAGTTCTGGTTCGGCGCCATCATCGCGATCGGCACGGGCAGGTCGGTCGCCAGCGGGACACCGTCCGGAGGCCAGTCGGCGTCGAGCACTCCCGCTCCGGACAGGTGAAAGGCGTACAGGTCGCTTCCGCGCCACGCGAACGCGTACGTGCCGCCACTGCCGTCGAGTGCCAGCGCCACCGGGACCCCGTAGCCGGAGAAGGAGACGACGAGCGCGCTCGGCACCGGCAGTACCAGGCCGCCGCTCGCCTGGTGGGGGTCGGGCGTGGCGTCGGGCAGCAGGTGCGCGACGCGGCACCGATTCGGCGCGAACACCGAGTCGTTGCTCGTGGCGGTGTACGACAGCCAGAAGCCGCTCGTGCCGTCGCGCTCGAGCGTGAGCCAGGCGTGGTTCGTGTACGAAGTCGCCGGCGACGTCAGCAGCCGCCCCGACGCCGGGAAGGACGGCGCGAGCGAGCCGTCGCCGAGCAGGTGCTGGAGGTAGACGCCGGGCGTGAACCCCGACGGGTCCCGCCACGCCACCACCACACCACCCGCTCCGTCGTCCGCCGCGACGGGACGCCAGTCCAGCGCCGCGTCAGCGACGAGCGCTCCGCGCGTGGGCCAGCCGGTCGCGACCGCGCCTGCGGACGTGAGGCGCAGAGCGTACGCCCGGGTGGTGGGCGCGAACTCGTTCCAAACGAGCAGCACGCCGCCGGAGCCGTCGGGCAGGACCGCGGGGATGCCGCCGTACGTCGAAGGACCGGTCGCGCCGACGCGAAGCCCCTCGACGGGCCAGCCGGCAGCCGTGTTCCCCGCGGCGTCCACACGGAAGACCCGCACCCCCCATGCGCCGCTCGAGTCCGGCTCGCCGAACGCCACGTAGGCGCCCTGGAGGCCATCGGCGGCGAGCGCCGGCGGAGTGCTCCACGGCGCACCGATCGCGCGCGGGAGCGACAGTCCTTCGGAGGGCCACGCGGCGGCCGCGGGGGTGGCGATGAGCGCCAGGAACACGAGGGCGGCCGGCGCGCAGAGGTTCGACGAGCCGCGCATGCGGAGAGGATCCATCCGCCACGATTTCGCGACAAGTATGAAATCGGGAACGGGGCCGGCCTCGACGCCCCAAAGACTGCGCCCCGGGGGATCGCTCCCCCGGGGCTCGTGACGCCGCCCGTTTCCCCTTGCCCTGGCACCTGGGCGGCGCCGCTATCGAGAGGTCCTGGCAGCCTGCGAGCGCGTCCTAGCGGACGACGCCGTTGTGCTTCAGGCGCCAGATGTGGCGGCTCTGCCGGTTCTGCGCGTGATTCAGGCGCGCCCGCTCGCGGGCCGTGACCCTGCCGTCGGCCTTCGCGCGGCGCTCCATGCGGTTCACGTGGCGCTGGCCCGCGCGCAGCGAACGCGCCTCGTGGCGGGTCAGCTCGCCGCTCTTCACGCCCTGGTGGATGCGCGCGTGCTGGCGCACTTCGCGACGGTCGACACGCGGCGTGGCCGTGCCCGCGGCAGCCAGCGTGGCGGTGAGCATCGCCGCGGCGAGCGTCAGCATGAGAACCCGGATCGCCTTCATGGTGTTCCTCCTCGAGGCCCTCGCCTCGTCCTGGTGTGGGCCTCGCGGCCCTGGGGAGTGCTTGCCAGCGGTGCGGGCCGGAGCCCGCGACGCCGGAGCACAGGAGCAGGCCGCATGCCGCGCGTGCGGGAGGGAGGCTCGGCCATGCGCCGCAACGGGTTGTGCGGACGCCGGGCGGCGCGACACGGCGCGAGGTGAACCGTGGGGTCCACCCGCATGCATGGCCCCTGACCCGATCGGGCCAGCCGGGAGCGCTCAGACCTCGATCACGCCCCGCAGGTAGTCCACCGCCTCGCCGGCGATGCTCACGCGGTCGCCGCGATCCTCGCACCAGAGTTCGCCGCCGCGCTTCGACACCTGGCGCGCGTGCAGCTTCTTCTTCCCCAGCCGCTGGGCCCAGAACGGCGTCAGCTGGCAGTGCGCCGCGCCCGTCACCGGGTCCTCGTTCACGCCCGCCTGCGGCACGAAGTAGCGCGAGGCGATGTCGCTGCGCGTGCCCGGCGCCGTCGCGATCACGCCGAACGCCTCGATGCGCGCCACCTTCCCGAAGTCCGGCGCCAGTGCCACCACCTGCGCCTCGCTGGGAAAGAGCGCCATCATCTTCACGCCGAGCCACGTCTCGAGCGGCTCGGCGCCCAGCGCCTCGACCAGCAGCGCCGGCGTCTCGACGCGCCGGCTCGGGTAGGCCGGCAGGTCGAGCGCCAGGCGGCCCTCCTGCCGCGTCACCACCAGCGGACCGCTGCGCGAAGCGAACGTCACGCCGTCGCGGCCCGGCTCGAGGTGGTTCAGGAGCACGTGCGCCGACGCCAGCGTCGCGTGTCCGCACAGCTCCACCTCGGTCGTGGGCGTGAACCAGCGGATGCGCCAGCCTTCCGGCTCGTGCACGAGGAATGCCGTTTCGCTCAGGTTGTTCTCGGCCGCGATCGCCAGCATGCGCTCGTCCGGCAGCCACGCCTCGAGCGGCACCACCGCCGCCGGGTTGCCCGCGAGGCGCTGGTTCGTGAACGCGTCCACCTGCCACAGGTCCAGCTTCATCGCGTCGTCCTCTCGGCGCCCGCCGCGCCCGCGGACACCAGGTCCAGCTCGAGGTAGCGCACGCCGGGCAGCGGGTTCGCGTAGTAGGCCGGGATGTCGCGGAAGCCCAGCGACTCGTACAGCGCGTTCGCCGGTGCCATGCGGTCGGGCAGCGTGTCGAGCCGCATCGTCCGGTAGCCCTCGGCCCGCGCGTCGGCCACGAGCCGCTCGGCGAGCGCGCGGCCCACGCGGTGCCCGCGCGCGAAGTCGCGCACGAAGAGCCGCTTCATCTCGCACACGCCCGGCGCGAACGCGCGCATCGCGATCACGCCCGCGAGCCGCCCGTCGAGTTCGGCGAGCAGCAGCCGGCCCGCGGGCCGCGCGTACTTGCCGGGCAGCGCCGCCAGCTCCTCATCGAACCCCTGGAAGCAGAGGTCGGCCTGGAGCCAGGCTTCGTACTCGCGAAACAGCGCGCGCACGTCCTCGAGATCGGCGGCGGTCGCGTCACGCAGGGTGAGGGCGGAGGTCATGCGCGCGAGGCTAGCATCGGGCGCCGCCGCGCGTCAGCGCCGCACGAGCCGCGCGCGGCCCGCCCACGCGGCGGCGAGCAGCGCGGCGGTCAGCAGCGCATAGGCCGGCCAGGCGGCCGCCGGGCGCGCCACCGCGACGCCCGTGTAGTCGAGCGCGGCCACGTGCTGCATGGGACCCACGTACCACACGAACAGCACCAGCACCTCGAAGAACTTGGAGCCGCCCGTCCACGTGCCGAGCGCCAGCGCCAGTGCCGGCACGAAGCACGCGCCCAGCGCCCAGCCCGCGGCCAGCGGCCCGTGCCCCGTGAGCGCGAAACGCAGCATGGCCGGCGCGCCCAGCCCGAGCATCAGCAGTGCACCGGCCGCCCAGCCCGCGAACAGCACCCGCGACACCGGGCGCGCGACGCTGAAGAGCAGCGCCTCGGTGCCGTCGCGTCGCTCGCGCGAGCCGAGCGCGCCCAGCACCAGCACCGGCCAGATCGAGAGCACGGGCAGGAGCCCCGCGCGCACGGCTTCGAGTGGCGCGAGCAGCGTCGCGAGCATCATCCCGGCCGCGCCCAGGAACCACGCGGGATGCGGACCGTGGAGCAACAGGGCCAGCTCGGCGCGCACGAGCCCGGCGAACGCGCGGCCCCGCGTCGCGGGCGGGAGCGTCGACGCCGACGGGACGCGGCGCGGGCCCGCGCGCGCGTCGTCGCGGCGGCGGCCGGCGAACCAGGTCCACGGACGAAACGTGCCGCCCGCCGGGAGCCGCGCGGGGCGCTCGAACCGGTCGAAGACCAGTGCCGCGAGCCCCGTGAGCGCGGCCGCGAGCGCCAGCCAGGCGCCGCGCAGCGCCAGCACGCGCGCGTCCCAGCGCAGCCCGCGCCAGTCGAACGTCTGCTGCGGAACGCCGCGCCAGGCGTCGTTGATCGAGACACCCATGCTGATCGACGCGATGTCGACCGGGATCTCGGGCCGCAGCGCGTGCAGGCGCTCGTACGTGCTCCGGGTGATCGCCGAGATGCCCAGCAGGTCGCGGCCGCCCAGCTCGGGCCGGTTCCCGTCGAGCACACCCGTGGCGAGCAGGGCGATCGACGCGAAGAACCACACGACGTTCCCGAACCCGCCGGCGAGGCGGGGAATGCACTCGATCAGCACCGCGGCCGCGGCCACGAGGGCGGCGGCCGGCAGGGCGAGCCCGAAGAGCGGCACCGCCGTCGCGAGCGGGTCGAAGCGGCGGTCCTCGCCCAGCAGCTGCTGCGAGACGAGCGCGACGACGTACGCCACGACGAGCATCGAGAGCAGCACCAGCAGGTGGCTCAGCGCCTTCGCGGCGACGTAGCCGAGCCGGCTCACGCGCGTCGCCGCCACGATCGCGCCGACGCCCGTGCGGCGGTCCCGCTCGATCGTGCCCTTGACCAGGTAGAAGCCGACGAGCAGGAAGTAGAGCCCCGTGAGCACGCCGACGATCGTGCCCACCCATTCGGGCCCGTACGCGGGGCGCCACACTTCGTTCATGACGTAGGTGCGGTAGCCCGCGCCGGCCTCGGGCAGCATGCCGTGCGCGAGCCACACCATGAAGAGGAGCGAGACCAGCCACGCGGGCCGCCGCGCCCGCTCGCGGAAGTCCGCGAAGGCGAGCCGCCACAGGCGGGACGCGGCGGGCGCGCGCCGCGGCCCGGGCGCGGCGGCGGTGGCGGGGGCCGCGGCGAGCGCGCTCACGCGATCCCGGCGGGCGCGCGGCGCGCGGCGCCGTGGCGACCCACGAAGTGCGCGAGGTAGACGTCCTCGAGCGTCGGCTCGAGCGGCTTCGCGTCCGGGCGCGGCGCGCCCTCGTGCACGACGCGCAGCGTCGGATCGGCGCCGCGGCGCAGCGCCGCGCCGACGGTCCAGTTGCGGCGCGCCGCCTCGAGGTCCCCGGGGCGCAC